>NZ_DICD01000016.1:0-15757 GCF_002415245.1 Pantoea sp. UBA5035
GGGGAGCTTCGTCATGAGTGAACAGAACAGTAATCCGTGGGATAGCGCGAGCGCCGCGCCTCAGACCGACGCCGCCGCGCAGGCGAGCAGCGATCCCTGGTCCGGTGCGGGGGATGCCGCCACGCAGCACGCCGCGCCAGCCAGCCAGGGCGCTGACGCCTGGGGCACGCCCGACGGCGGCGCCGCCCATGATGCCGCCGCCAGCGGCAGCGACTGGCTGAGCAGCGCGCCTGCGCCGCAGCCGGAGCATTTTAATCTGCTCGATCCCTTTCATAAAACGCTGATCCCGCTGGATCGCTGGGTGACCGAAGGCATCGACTGGGTGGTGAATCACTTCCGTCCGCTGTTTCAGGGCGTGCGCGTGCCGGTGGACTATATCCTGAGCGCCTTTCAGCAGCTGCTGCAGAGCCTCCCTGCGCCGGTAGCGATTGTGGTGTTCGCCCTGATCGCGTGGCAGATCGCCAGCCCGGCGATGGGCGTCGCGACGCTGATCTCGCTGGTGCTGATCGGCGCGATCGGCGCCTGGTCGCAGGCGATGGTGACGCTGGCGCTGGTGCTGACCGCGCTGCTGTTCTGCATCGTCATCGGGCTGCCGCTCGGCATCTGGCTGGCGCGCAGCGAGCGTGCGAGCCGTATCATCCGGCCGCTGCTGGACGCGATGCAGACCACGCCGGCGTTTGTTTATCTGGTGCCGATCGTCATGCTGTTCGGCATCGGCAACGTGCCCGGCGTAGTAGTGACCATTATTTTTGCCCTGCCGCCGATGGTGCGCCTGACGATCCTCGGCATCAAGCAGGTGCCTGCCGATCTGATCGAGGCCAGCGAGTCCTTCGGCGCCAGCCCGCGTCAGATGCTGTTTAAAGTGCAGCTGCCGCTGGCGATGCCGACCATTATGGCAGGCGTCAACCAGACGCTGATGCTGGCGCTGTCGATGGTGGTGATCGCCTCGATGATCGCCGTCGGCGGGCTCGGCCAGATGGTGCTGCGCGGTATCGGTCGTCTCGATATGGGACTGGCTACCGTGGGCGGCGTCGGCATCGTAATCCTTGCCATTATCCTTGACCGTCTCACTCAGTCCGTGGGTCGCGACGGCCGCAGCCGCGGCAGCCGCCGCTGGAGCCATACCGGCCCAATCGGCCTGCTGACGCGCCCTTTCCGCAAATCCTGATTTTTTCGGGCGGCCCGTCGCGGCCGCCCGCCTCGCAACGCCGACAATAAGGAATAACTATGCGCAAGACCGCACCTCTCCTCGCCGCCGTGCTGACCACGTTCGCCTTTTCCCAGGCTTCCGCCGCCGATCTGCCGGGCAAAGGCGTGACCGTTAAGCCCGCGCAGAGCACCATCGCCGAAGAGGGCTTCCAGACGCTGCTGGTGAGCCGCGCGCTGGAAAAGCTGGGCTACACCGTCGAAAAGCCGAGCGAAATTGACTACAACGTCGCCTACACCTCTATCGCCGCCGGCGACCTGACCTTTGTCGCCACCAACTGGCAGCCGCTGCATGACGATATGTACAACGCCGCAGGCGGCGACAAGAAGTTCTACCGCGCAGGCACCTACGTCTCTGGCGCGGCGCAGGGTTATCTGATCGACAAGAAGACCGCCGAGCAGTATCACATCACCAATATCGCGCAGCTGAAAGACCCGAAAATCGCCCAGCTGTTCGACAGCAACGGCGACGGCAAAGCGGATATGACCGGCTGCACGCCCGGCTGGGGCTGCGAAGCGGTCATCAATCATCAGAATACCGCGTTCGGCTTGAGCGATACCGTGACCGCCAATATGGGCAACTACTCGGCAATGGTCGCCGATACCCTGGCGCGCTTTAAGCAGGGCAAGCCGATCCTTTACTATACCTGGACGCCCTACTGGCTCAGCGACGTGCTGAAGCCGGGCCGCGACGTGGTGTGGCTGCAGGTGCCGTTCTCGTCGCTGCCGGGCGCGCAGAGCAAGGTCGACACCAAACTGCCGAACGGCGCCAACTACGGTTTCCCGGTCAATACTATGCATATCGTGGCTAACAAAGACTGGGCGGAGAAGAACCCGGCGGCGGCGACGCTGTTTGCCGAGATGAAGCTGCCGATTACCGATATCAATGCGGAAAATGCGGCGATGCATGCCGGTCAGGCGTCTGAAGCGGATATTAACCGCCATGTCGACGGCTGGATCCACGCCCACCAGCAGCAGTTCGATCGCTGGATTCAGGACGCGCTCGCGGCCGCCAAATAAATCACGACTCACTCCAGGGGCAGTATGCGCTGCCCCTCTGCCTTTCCTCTCCTCTCTTTCTGCCGAACCGACTGGTACGTCCTGTCAAATTACACATCAGCGAAATAGTTTTTTGGGTTACTATTACCCGATTATGATTATTACTCTCTGCGCTCCTGATAAATGAATGCTCATCGCCATACGCTAACGCCTGCGCTGGTGTTGCTGATGTCTGTCGCCACAGGTCTCTCTGTGGCCAGCAACTACTATGTGCAGCCGCTGCTTAATACTGTCGCCCAAAACTTCAATCTCTCCGTCAGCATGGCGGGCTTTATCGTCACCACGGCGCAGCTTGGCTACGCCTGCGGTCTGCTGCTGCTGGTGCCGCTTGGCGATATGCTTGAGCGTCGCGCCCTGATCGTCGGCATGAGCCTGCTGGCGGCGGGCGGCATGGTGATGACCGCCACCTCCTCCTCTTTTACGCTGCTGCTGCTGGGCACGGTGCTGACTGGCCTGTTCTCGGTGGTGGCGCAGATCCTGGTGCCGCTTGCCGCGACGCTGGCGCCGCCGGAGAAGCGCGGCAAAATCGTCGGCACGGTAATGAGCGGTCTGCTGCTCGGCATTCTGCTGGCGCGTACCGTCGCGGGCGCGCTGGCGCAGCTGGGCGGCTGGCGCACCGTTTACTGGACCGCCAGCGTCCTGATGGTGCTGATGGCGCTGGCGCTGTGGCGCTTTCTGCCGCAGGTTAAGCCCACGGTGTCGCTGAACTATACGCAGCTGCTGAAATCGATTTTCCAGCTCTACCGGGCAAATCGCGTGATTCGTACCCGCGCCTGGACCGGCTGTCTCTCTTTTGCCAACTTTAGCGTGCTCTGGACGTCGATGGCGTTTCTGCTCGCCTCGCCGCCTTACGGTTACTCTGAAGGAGAAATCGGCCTGCTGGGGCTGGTCGGCGCGGCGGGCGCGCTGGCGGCGCGTCAGGCCGGGTCGCTGGCGGATAAGGGCAAAGCCAAGCTAACCACCACGCTGGGCCTGCTGATTATGCTCGCCTCCTGGGGCATGACCGCGCTGGGCGCGCACTCTCTGGCCGCGCTGATTGTCGGCATTCTGCTGCTCGACCTGGCGGTTCAGGGGGTGCATATCACCAATCAGAGCGTGATCTATAGTCAGATGCCCGAGGCGCGCAATCGCCTTACCGCTGGCTATATGACCAGCTATTTTATCGGCGGCGCGTTTGGTTCGGTGCTCTCCGCCAACGCCTTTCACTTTGCCGGCTGGTACGGCGTATGCGCCGCTGGCGTAGTAATGACGTTGCTCAACCTGCTGATTTGGTGGCGCGGTTACCGCTTCGAAACCCACTTAAGTAAGTAAATAAAATACCAAACATGTGATTGAGTCTGGTCACGAATGGTTAGTTTTGTTATGGTTAGCAACAAACCTATTCACACAAGTTATTTTTTCTTGCGAAATTATTTAGCAAACAAAAAGTTTCTTCCCGTTTAGATATCGTGCCCTGCGGCGATAAGCAGCAGTGGACGAGGGTTTCGTGCCCAGGGTCAGGGAGCGGCCTGGAACCACCTGATGACGACAGTGTGATCTTCTGAACAATTGCGCGGAGTAAAAATGACTACGCTTAATCTGTCACCATCGTTACTATATTAGTTGCAACTAGTGAGGTTTTTTTATAATGGAAAGTTCGTTTACTCCCATTGAACAGATGCTTAACATCCGCGCAAATCGCCACAAAGATTTCCCGCTGCACGAAATCATTCTGACGCGTCTGTGCATGCACATGCAGGGAAAGCTGCTGGAAAATCGCAATAAGATGTTAAAGGCGCAGGGAATTAACGAAACCTTATTTATGGCGTTGATTACGCTGGATGCGCAGGAAAACCAGAGCATTCAGCCCTCCGAGCTGAGCGCCGCGCTGGGTTCTTCACGCACCAACGCCACGCGCATCGCCGATGAACTGGAGAAACGCGGCTGGATCGAGCGTCGCGAGAGTGATAACGATCGTCGCTGCCTCCATCTGCATCTCACCGAAAAAGGGAATGAGTTCCTGCGTCAGCTGCTGCCGCCTCAGCATCAGAGCCTGCAATATCTCTGGTCTTCGCTGTCGAACGACGAGAAATCGCAGCTGGAAGGCATCACGCGTAAATTGCTCAATCGTCTCGACAAAATGGACGAAGACCAGGTCATCGCCTCCCTCTCTCGCTAATAGCAAGAACTGCGACACAATCACCTGTCGAAACCGTTATTTTAATCCCCTTTTATCCGGCCAGCGCCTTGTCGCTGGCTTTTTTCGACTCGGGCTCCGTGAAAAGGGACAATCGCGCCCCGGCATATGAAACAGTTGGAGACAGAGATGAGTGCAACAGCGGAGGCGCAAAGCCCGCAACAGCCAGCCCAAAAAAAGAAGACGCGTAAAAAAGTGCTGATTCTGCTGGCGCTGCTTTTTGTGCTGGCTGGCATTGCCTGGGGCGTTTACTGGTTCCTGGTGCTGCGGCATTTCCAGGAAACAGACGACGCTTACGTGGCCGGAAATCAGGTGCAGGTCATGGCGCAGGTGTCGGGCAGCGTTAACAAGGTCTGGTTCGACGATACCGATTTCGTGAAGAAAGGCGACGTGCTGGTTTCGCTGGATAAAACCGACGCCGAGCAGGCGTTTGAAAAAGCGCAGACCGCGCTGGCCACCAGCGTGCGTCAGACCCATCAGCTGATGATCAACGCGAAGCAGTACCAGGCGAGCATCGCGCTACAGCAAACTGCGCTGGCGCAGGCGGAAGCGGATCTGAAACGCCGCGAGCCGCTGGGGGCGTCTAACCTGATCGGCCGTGAAGAGCTGCAGCACTCGCGTGACGCGGTCGCTACCGCGAAAGCGCAGCTCGACGTAGCGGTGCAGCAGTACAACGCCAATCAGGCGATGATCCTTAATACCTCGCTGGACGAGCAGCCGGCGGTAAAACAGGCCGCCGCGGAACTGCGCGACGCCTGGCTGGCGCTGCAGCGTACCGATATTCGCAGCCCGATGGATGGCTACGTGTCGCGCCGCAGCGTACAGGTCGGCTCGCAAATCAGCACCAGCACGCCGCTGATGGCGGTGGTGCCCGCCACCAATCTGTGGATCGACGCTAACTTCAAAGAGACGCAGCTGGCCGGCGTGCGCATCGGACAGGACGCGACGGTGGTGGCCGATATCTATGGCGACGACGTGGTCTATCAAGGCAAAGTGGTCGGTCTGGATATGGGCACCGGCAGCGCCTTCTCGCTGCTGCCTGCGCAGAACGCCACCGGCAACTGGATCAAAGTGGTTCAGCGTCTGCCGGTGCGTATCGAGCTTAATCAGGACGATATCGCGAAGCATCCGCTGCGTATTGGTCTGTCGACGCTGGTGAAAGTCGACACCACCAATAAAGACGGCAGCGCCCTCGCCACCAGCGTTCGTCAGCAGGCCGCCTATAGCAGCAATGCGCTGGCGATCGATCTGGCGCCGGTGAACCAGCTGATCACTGATATCGTTCGCGCCAACGCCGGATGATCACGCGGAGGCTGTCATGGCACAAAAACCGCTAGAAGGCGCGCCGCTGGTCCTGATGACCATCGCGCTGTCGTTGGCGACCTTTATGCAGGTGCTGGATTCGACCATCGCTAACGTGGCGATTCCGACCATCGCAGGCAATCTGGGCGCTTCCAACTCACAGGGCACATGGGTCATTACCTCGTTTGGGGTGGCGAACGCCATCTCCATTCCGATTACGGGCTGGCTGGCGAAGCGCGTTGGCGAGGTGAAGCTCTTTACCTGGGCGACCATTCTGTTCGCTATCGCCTCCTGGGCGTGCGGCATGTCGGAAAGCCTGGAGATGCTGATTTTCTTCCGCGTCCTGCAGGGCGTGGTGGCCGGTCCGCTGATTCCGCTCTCCCAGAGCCTGCTGCTCAGCAACTATCCGCCTGCCAAGCGCAGCATCGCCCTCTCGCTATGGGCGATGACGGTGATCGTCGCGCCCATCTGCGGGCCGATTCTCGGCGGCTGGATCAGCGATAACTACCACTGGGGCTGGATCTTCTTTATCAACGTGCCGATCGGCGCGGTGGTGGTGATGCTGACGCTGCAGACGCTGCGCGGCCGCGAAACCCGCACCGAGGTTCGCCCTATCGACGTGGTGGGTCTGGTGCTGCTGGTAGTGGGCATCGGCTGTCTGCAGGTGATGCTGGACCGCGGTAAAGAGCTTGACTGGTTTAACTCCACCGAGATTGTGGTGCTGACGGTGGTCGCCGTGGTGTCGCTGGCGGTGCTGCTGGTGTGGGAGCTAACCGACGATCACCCGATTGTCGATCTGGCGCTGTTTAAGTCGCGCAACTTCACTATCGGCTGCCTCTCTATTAGCCTGGCCTATATGCTCTACTTCGGCTCGATCGTTCTGCTGCCGCAGTTATTGCAGGAGGTATACGGCTACACGGCGACCTGGGCCGGTCTGGCGTCCGCGCCGGTAGGGATTATTCCGGTGATCCTGTCGCCGATTATCGGCCGCTTCGCCCACAAGCTGGATATGCGTCGGCTGGTGACCTTCAGCTTTATCATGTACGCCGTCTGCTTCTACTGGCGCGCCTATACCTTCGAACCCTCGATGGACTTTGGCGCGTCGGCCTGGCCGCAGTTTATCCAGGGCTTTGCGGTCGCCTGCTTCTTTATGCCGCTCACTACCATTACCCTTTCGGGACTGGCGCCTGAGCGGCTGGCGGCAGCGTCGAGCCTGTCGAACTTCGTGCGTACGCTGGCGGGCTCGATCGGCACTTCGATTACCACCACTATGTGGACTAACCGGGAATCGATGCACCACAGCACCTTTACCGAGTCGATTACGCCCTACAACCCCAATGCGCAGCAGATGTATACGCAGCTGGAAGGCATGGGGATGAGCCATCAGCAGGCATCAGCCTATATCGCGCAGCAGATCACCAATCAGGGGTTGATTATCTCCGCCAACGAGATCTTCTGGGCCTCGGCCGGCGTGTTTTTGATTCTGCTGGTGCTGATCTGGTTTGCCCGTCCGCCGTTTGGTTCCGGCAGCGGCGGCGGCGGCGGCGCGCACTAGTTTAAGACGTTGGTAAACAGCGCTGACATGAAAAAGTGGGTGGTACAGGCAGAAGCGCAAAGCCTTACAAGGACAGAAACAAAAACGGGCCTTTCGGCCCGTTTTTTTTATGCGTTCTGGCGCCACCATTCGGAAAGCAGTATGCCGGTAGCCACCGAGACGTTAAGACTTTCGACGTTGCCGGTGCCGCCAATCGACAGGCTGATATCGCCCTGCTGGAACGCGCTGTCGGACAGGCCTTCGCTCTCCTGCCCCAGCACCAGCACCATCTTCGCTGGCAGCTCGGCTTTCGCCAGCGGCGTGCCTTCATGGCTAGAAGTGGTGACAATGGTATAGCCCGCCTTGCGGAACGCTTCCAGACCGGCGGCAAAGCTTTCGCCGCTGATCGCCTGAACATGTTCTGCGCCGCCTTCAGCGGTACGCACCGCCGCGCCCGATTCCAGCAGCGAGGCGTCGTTCACCAGCAAACCTTTCACGCCGAAATGCGCGCAGCTGCGCATAATGCCGCCCAGGTTGTGCGGGTTGCTGACATCTTCCAGCGCCAGCACGCAATCTTTTTCACCGGCCTGGCTCAGCCACTCGCTGACCGCCATGCCCATGCGTTTTTTGATAATAAAGCAGACGCCGCCGTGGTGTTCGGTGCCGGAGGCCTTCGCCAGCTCGGCATCCTCAACGACGTGATAGGCTTTGCGGTTCGCCGCCAGCCAGCGCAGCGCTTCGCGGAAACGCGGCGTTACGCTCTGCACGAACCAGGCGCGCACGATCGCTTCGGGGCGGCTCTGGAACAGCGCCTGACAGGCGTTCTCGCCGTAGACGCGCGTCTCTTCCTGACGCTGACGACGGATCACTTCCGGATCGATAGCGACTTTGCCGCCCTGCTCCGGCTGTTTCTCTTCTACCGACGCGCGCTCGCTCGGCGGACGCGAAACGGTGCGCCAGGGCGAGAAGGCTTCGTCGCTGCGAGGACGGCTACTGCCTTCATCGCTGCGAGGACGACGGCTGCCTTCATCACGGCGAGGACCACGGCTGCCTTCATCACGGCGAGGACCACGGCTGCCTTCATCGCTGCGCGGCTTGCGGCTGCCGCCCTCTTCGCTGCGGCGGCCTGGGCCAGAAGAACGACGAGAATCTTCCTGACGGGCTGGGCGGCCACCCCCTTTACCGGTACGCGGATTCGGCGCGCGTGAGCCTGACTCGCCCTCATCTCGCACGTACATCACTTTTACCTTGCCACTTTTGCCTTTAAATTCGTCGTTCATCTGTTCCTCCTGCATTGAGAGCGCGCAGATTACCTGATGTATTAGCGCTTAGCTATCAACTATTGAACCTATTGGACAATCCAGTTTGAGGGCGGTTCGCAACCTTCTCATAATGGGCAATATTTACAAGAATGGCACCTGCAAACCCTTTGAGGTAATTATGAATACGGTATGTGCTTCCTGTCAGGCAACCAATCGCGTTCCTCCCGAGCGCGTCGCCGATGGAGCGAAATGCGGCCGCTGCGGCAGCGATCTGTTTAATGGCGAAGTGGCTAACGCGACCGCCGATACGCTGGATAAATATCTGCAGGACGATCTGCCGGTCGTGGTCGATTTCTGGGCGCCCTGGTGCGGCCCCTGCGTTAACTTCGCGCCGGTGTTTAAAGAGGTAGCGCAGGAGCGCAGCGGCCAGGTGCGTTTCATCAAGGTGAACACCGAAGCGGAACCCTCGCTGAGCGCGCGTTTTCGCATCCGCAGCATTCCGACCATTATGATCTTTAAAAAAGGCGAGATGGTGGACATGCTGAACGGCGCGATGCCGAAGGCGCCTTTCAACGAATGGCTGGATGAATCGCTGTAAGTCTTTTCAGACCGTTTCTCCCCATTCTCAGGCCAGCCGCGCTGGCCTTTTTCTTTTCGCCTGCGCTTCGATTACACTAGCGTTTTACTTTTCTTGCTAAGCCATGACTGATAACGCCGTTCTTCGCCTGCGTGCGCAACGTCTTGCCCGCGCCACTCGCCCTTTTCTCGCCCGAGGCAACCGCGTCGTGCGCTGTCAGCGCTGCTTGCTGCCGCAGAAAAACTGCCTGTGCGCCACTATTCAACCGCAAAGCGCGCGCAGCCGCTTTTGCCTGGTGATGTTCGATACCGAGCCGATGAAGCCCAGCAACACCGGGCGGCTGATTGCCGATATCCTGCCGCAGACCGACGCGTTCGGCTGGTCGCGCACCGAGCCCGATCCGGCGCTGCTTAGCGCCGTGGCGCATCCCGACTATCAGCCGATGGTGGTATTCCCCGCCTCCTATGCCGATCCCGGCCGCGAGGTGCTCACCGCGCCGCCGCTGAGCGGCAAGCCGCCGCTGTTTATTATGCTCGACGGCACCTGGACCGAAGCGCGCAAAATGTTTCGCAAAAGCCCCTGGCTCGATGCGCTGCCGGTGATGTCGCTCAACGTCACCGCGCCGTCGCGCTATACCCTGCGCGAAGCCCATGGCGAAGGCCAGCACTGCACCGCCGAAGTCGCCGCGGCGCTGCTGGAGCAGGCGGGCGATCTGGCGGCGGCGCAGGCGTTGCGACAGCACTTCGAACATTTCCGCCACGCTTACCTGGCGGGCAAACCGCATCATCCCTCCCATCAGAGCGTCATCGCCGAAAGCCTGTAGCGCGCCTGCGCGACGGAAATACCGGCGCGGCTCTCACCCTGCGATCGCTGAACCGGCAAACCGCGTTAAAAGCGATTACAATCATGCCAGTCGACTTCGGGAGAGTGGGATGAGCCAACGGGGACTGGAAGCGCTGTTACGACCTAAATCCATTGCGGTGATCGGCGCCTCGGACAGGCCGGGACGTGCTGGTCACTTTATGATGCGCAATTTGCTGGCGGGCGGTTTTAGCGGCCCGGTGCTGCCGGTGACGCCTAAGTATAAAGCCGTCAGCGGCGTGCTCGCCTGGCCCACCATCGACAGCCTGCCGTTCGCGCCCGACCTGGCGGTGATCTGCACCCATGCGAAACGCAACCTCGAGCTGCTGCAGCAGCTGGGCGAAAAAGGGTGCAAGGCCTGTATTATCCTCTCCGCGCCCGCCAGCCAGCTGGACGAGCTCAAAAGCTGCGCCGCGCAGTGGCAGATTCGCCTGCTCGGCCCCAACAGCCTTGGACTGCTTGCGCCCTGGCAGGGCCTCAACGCCAGCTTTTCGCCGGTGCCGATAGAAAAAGGACGCATCGCCTTTATCTCTCAGTCGGCGGCGGTTTCCAATACCATCCTCGACTGGGCGCAGCAGCGCAGTCTGGGTTTCTCCTGGTTTATCGCGCTGGGCGACAGCCTGGATACCGACGTTGACGATCTGCTCGATTTTCTGGCGCGCGACGGTAAAACCAGCGCCATTCTGCTCTATCTCGAACACCTGAGCGACGCGCGGCGCTTTGTCTCCGCCTCGCGCAGCGCCTCGCGCAATAAACCTATTCTGGTGATCAAAAGCGGCCGCAGCCATCAGGCGCAGGCGCTGCTCGGCACCCACAGCGGGCTGGACGCCGCCTGGGATGCGGCGATCCAGCGCGCCGGCCTGCTGCGCGTACAGGATACTCACGAACTCTTCACCGCCGTGGAATCGCTCAGCCATATGCGCCCGCTGCGCGGCGACAGGCTGATGATCCTCAGCAACGGCGCCGCGCCTGCCGCGCTGGCGCTGGACGAGCTCTATGCGCGCAACGGCAAGCTCGCTGTGCTGAGCGAAGTGACGCTGGCGGCGCTGGCCACGCTGCTGCCGGAAGGCGTGGGACGCGGCAATCCGCTCGACCTGAAAGATGACGCTACGCCGCAGCGCTATGTCGACTGCCTGAATATTCTGCTGGGCAGCCACGAGCTCGATGCGCTGATGATTATCCATGCGCCCAGCGCGGTGGCGCCCGCCACCGAATCGGCGCAGCAGATCATTCAGGCCATCGCCGCCCATCCGCGCGGTAAACAGGTAACACTGCTGACCAACTGGTGCGGCGAGTTCTCCTCGCAGGCGGCGCGGCGCGCCTTTACTCAGGCGGGCATTCCCACCTGGCGTACCCCGGAAGGCACGGTCACGGCGTTTATGCATCAGGTAGAGTACCGCCGCAATCAGAAACAGCTGCGTGAAACCCCGGCGCTGCCCGCCAGCCTGACGCAGGACAGCGCCCAGGCGCATCAGCTCTTGTCGCAGGCGCTGGCGAAGGGCGTCACCACGCTCGACACCCATGAGGTGCAGCCAGTGCTGCAGGCGTACGGGCTGGCGACGCTGCCGACCTGGATTGCCAGCGACAGCCTTGATGCGGCCGCTATCGCCGAACGTATCGGCTATCCCGTAGCGCTCAAGCTGCGCTCGCCCGATATCGCGCATAAATCAGAGGTGCAGGGCGTGATGCTCTATCTGCGCAACGCCGCGGAAGTGCAGCAGGCGGCCGAGGCGATCGTCGATCGGGTAAAACAGACGCTGCCGCAGGCGCGCATCGAAGGGCTGCTGGTACAGAGCATGGCGAACCGCGCCGGGGCGCAGGAGCTGCGCGTCGTGGTGCAGCAGGATGCGCTGTTTGGTCCGGTGATTTTGCTGGGCGAAGGCGGCGTAGAGTGGCAGGCGGACAAACAGGCAGCGGTGGCGCTGCCGCCGCTGAATATGACGCTGGCGCGCTATCTGGTGATTCAGGCGATCAAAAGCGGCAAGATCCGCAGTCGCGGCGGGCTCGATACGCTGGATATTCCTGCGCTCAGCCAGCTGCTGGTGCAGGTCTCCAACCTGGTGGTGGACTGCCCGGAGATCCAGCGGCTCGATATCCATCCGCTGCTGGCGGCAGGCAGCGAATTTACCCTGCTGGACGTCACCCTCGATCTGGCGCCGTTCAGCGGCGACAACGAAGCGCGGCTGGCGATACGTCCCTATCCGCAGCAGCTTGAAGAGCGGGTGACGCTGAAAGATGGCCAGAGCTGCTTGTTCCGCCCTATTCTGCCGGAAGATGAGCCGCTGCTGCGCGCCTTTATCGCACAGGTCACCAAAGAGGATCTCTACTACCGTTACTTCAGCGAGATCAACGAGTTCACCCATGAGGATCTCGCTAATATGACGCAGATCGACTATGACCGCGAAATGGCCTTCGTCGCGGTGCGTCAGCAGCAGGAGAGCAGCGAGATTATTGGCGTCACCCGCGCGATTTCCGACGCCGACAACATTGACGCCGAGTTTTCCGTGCTGGTGCGATCCGATTTAAAAGGGCTCGGCATGGGACGGCGGCTGCTGGAAAAAATGATCCGCTATACCCGCGATCATGGCCTGCAGCAGCTCAACGGGATCACCATGCCGCATAACCGCGGCATGATTACCCTGGCGCGCAAGCTGGGGTTTGGGGTGGAGGTTCAGCTCGATGAAGGTATCGTCAGCCTCAATTTACCCTTACACAGGGACATCAGCTAACCTTGTAGAGAAAGGTAAAAAATGGCCGACCACACCAGGTTGATGTTATTATTTACCGTTATGACCCTGATTTGATGGCAAAAGGCCATGCAATGAAACGAGAAGAAGCGCACTGCGATGCTGACTAAATTCAAACGCAATAAGCATCAACAACACCTCGCACAGTTGCCGAAGCTGTCACAGTCCCCTGCGGACGTGACAACGCTCTACTCGCCAGCCGACTTCCGTCGCACGCTGCTGGAAAAGATCGCGGCGGCGCAGCACCGTATCTGCATCGTCGCGCTCTACATGGAAAACGACGATGCCGGTCGCGCGGTGATGGATGCGCTCTATGCGGCGAAACGCGCGCGTCCTGAGCTGGATGTCAGCATTCTGGTCGACTGGCATCGCGCCCAGCGCGGACGCATCGGCGCGGCGCGCGGCGTCACTAATGCCGACTGGTATTGCGAGATGGCGACGCAGCATGCGGATATCGCCATTCCGGTTTACGGGATCCCGGTCAATACGCGCGAAGCGCTCGGCGTGCTGCATCTGAAAGGCTTTATTATTGACGATACGCTGCTCTACAGCGGCGCCAGTATTAACGACGTTTACCTGCATCAGCACGATAAGTATCGATACGACCGCTATCAGCTGATTCGCAACCCGCAGCTGGCCGACACCATGTATGAGTGGATTAACGTCAACCTTAAGCAGTCGGAAGCGGTCAACCGCCTCGATCGCGAAGAGCGTCCGTCCAGCCCGGAAATCAAAAATGAGACGCGCCAGTTCCGCCAGGATCTGCGCGGCTTCAACTACCAGTTCACCGGCGATGGCCATAACGAAGAGCTGACCGTGACCCCGCTGGTTGGGCTAGGCAAACGCAGCCTGCTCAATAAAACCATTTTTCACCTGATGCCCTGCACCGAGCAGAAGCTCACCATCTGTACGCCGTACTTCAACCTGCCGGCCATTCTGGTGCGCAGCATTATTCATCTGCTGCGCGAGGGCAAAGAGGTGGAGATTATCGTCGGCGATAAAACCGCCAACGACTTCTATATTCCGCCTGAACAGCCGTTTAAAATTATCGGCGCGCTGCCCTATCTCTATGAGATCAATCTGCGCCGCTTCCTGAGCCGCCTGCAGTACTACGTCGATAACGGCCAGCTGGCGGTGCGTCTGTGGAAGGATGGCGAGAACAGCTATCACCTGAAAGGCATTTGGGTCGATGACGAGTGGATGCTGATTACCGGCAATAACCTCAACCCGCGCGCCTGGCGTCTCGATCTGGAAAATGCGGTGCTGATCCACGATCCGCTGCAGCAGCTCGCCGAACAGCGTGAAAAAGAGCTGGCGCTGATCCGCACCCATACTGAGGTAGTGAAGCATTTCCGCGATCTGGAAAGCATCTCCGACTATCCGGCTAAGGTGCGCAAGCTGATTCGTCGTCTGCGCCGTATTCGTATCGACCGTCTGATTAGCCGTATTCTCTGATGCGTTGCCTGCGGCGCTGACCGCCGCAGGTAACCGCTTCTTTGTCAAAAGGCGCTGGTTTTCTGCTCGCCTTGTTCCGTCATCTTCCTTTTACAGCTTAATGCCCTTGCCGCGCTTGTGCAGCAGCAGCGATACCAGAAACGCCAGCGCGCCCATCGCCGAAACATACCAGAAGAAGGTAGTTTCAATCCCCTGCTGCTTCATTAGCAGCGCGACATACTCCGCTGAACCGCCGAAAATCGCATTGGCTACGGCATAGGATAAGCCGACGCCAAGCGCACGCACCTCGGGCGGAAACATCTCTGCCTTGAGGATGCCGCTAATGGCGGTATAGAAGCTGGTGATCAGCAGCGCCAGCATAATCAGGCAGAAAGCGACAGTCGGACTTTGCACGCTTTGCAGCGCGGTGAGAATGGGAACAGTGCAGACAGCGGCGCCCGCGCCGAAAATAAGCATCGAACCCCGACGGCCAATTTTATCAGACAGCGCGCCGATAACCGGCTGTATCAGCATAAATACCAGCAGCGCCGCAGTCATCAGACCGCTGGCGCTTTTCGCATCCATGCCCGCCGTGTTCACCAGATACTTTTGCATGTAGGTGGTAAAGGTGTAGAAGCTCAGCGAGCCGCCTGCGGTAAAACCCAGTACCATCAGGAAAGCGCGCGTATGGTTGCGCAGCAGTCCGGTGATGCTGCCGGCGTCTTTATGATGGCGGCTCTGATTATCTGAGGTTTCATGCAGCGATCGCCGCAGCCAGAGAGCCACAACCGCCAGGATTGCGCCGAGGAAAAAGGGGATACGCCAGCCCCAGCTGCGCAGATCCTCTTCGCTGAGAATAAACTGCAGCACCACCACCGTCAGCACCGCCAGCAGCTGGCCGCCGATAAGCGTAACGTACTGAAAGGATGCGTAAAAACCTTTGCGCCCTTCGAGCGCCACCTCGCTCATATAGGTTGCGCTGGTGCCATATTCGCCGCCTACCGACAGTCCCTGAAACATGCGCGCCAGCAGCAGGATCGCCGGGGCCGCGATGCCGATAGTGCCATAGCCAGGCAGGCAGGCGATGACCAGCGAGCCGAAGCACATCATGCACACCGAAATAAGCATCGATTTTTTACGTCCGTGCCGATCGCCGATATAGCCAAACAGCCAGCCGCCGACAGGACGCATTAGAAATCCTGCGGCGAATACCCCCGCGGTTTGCAGCAGCTGCGTGGTGGGATCGCCTTTGGGAAAGAAGATATGCGCAAAATAGAGTGAGAAGAATGAGTAGACGTAGAAGTCGAACCATTCGACCAGATTACCCGACGACGCGCCGACGATCGCCCAGACGCGTTTCTTGCTGATCCCCGACTTTTCTGCCCCATTTCGGGATGGGCGCGAATTAAATTCTGCCATGCTTTACCTCAAGTTCCCTGCTGATAAGCAGCGTTAAAACAATGAGTAAAGCATTTCATCCGCGACAACGAAACGTTATCGCGGTTGTGCTGCGGTAAATGTGATGCGCAAGAGGTTTAGGTGTAACGCGTGTAACTGAGAAAGTGTTTTTTTGCAGGTCTGAAAACGCAAAAAACCCTG
>NZ_DICD01000020.1:0-29050 GCF_002415245.1 Pantoea sp. UBA5035
GGCCGAGCCGGTCATCGAGCCAAAGGTAAAGCTGCCGCCCGCGCTGGCGCTCTGCTGCTTCGAGTCGTAGCGGTCGCTGTCCTGCTCGCTCGCCAGCGTCAGGTTGCGGCCCACCTCCGCCTTCACCTTCTCGCCGCTCACCTGCGCGCCCTGAAGAGTGGTGTCGCGCCCGCTCACCATCGTCACCTGGCTGCCCGCGCTCACCTGGGTCTCGGTGTGGGTGACGCCGCTGCCCTGCTCGCTGCCTTTGCCCTTGTTAGCGCTGGCGGAGACGCTGATGCCCCAGCCGCCCTGGCCCGCGCCGATGCCCACGCCCAGGCTGCCGCCGTGGCTCTCGTTTTTCCCCTCCAGCGAGGAGGTATTATCGGCCGACAGCAGGTTCAGGTCGCGGTTCGCCGACAGCAGCACATCCTTGCCGGCCTGCAGCTGGCTGCCCTGCACCGTCAGGTCGCCGTCGGCGCCTTTCACGCCGCTGCCGCGCGCCACCACGCTCAGGTTGTCCCCCGCCGTCAGGCTGCTGCCCTGAGCGGTACGCTGCTCGCTGCGCTGCGTGGAGGTGGAGGACTGGCTGCCGTAAGAGAGGCTGACCCCGATGGCGTTGTTGTTCTCCGGACTGTTGCCCTGCGCCGCCGCCAGGCGCGCGGCCTGCGTCGCCTGCACGCCGCTGAGCGCGGCTTTGGTGCCCTGCAGCGCCGCCAGCCGTCCGCTGTCGGCGGACTTCGCCTCCTGCACCGTCTGCGCCGCCGTATTGAGCGCGCTGCCCACCGTGCCGGAGAGCGCCAGCGTCAGGCCGGAGGTTTTCTGCTCCACCTTATGCGTCTGGCTGCTCTGGTTCTCCGCCGCGGTGATGCTGACGTCACGCCCGTCCAGCGTCAGGTTTTTGCCGGCGATAAGCTCGGAGCCGTTCACGTCCAGACGGTTGCCCGCCTCCAGCGTCACGTTGCCGTTCACGCTGCCGACAGTGCTGCCCTGGTTCGTCACATCCTGCGCCGTGTCGGTGGTTTTCAGGCTCTGCGAGCCGTAACTGAAGCCGATGCCGCCGGTGCCCGACAGCCCGCTCTTTTTCTCCTGCGCCAGGTGCTGTTCGCTGTTGCGCTCCGTCGCGCCCGCCACGCTGAGATCGTTGCCCGCCTGCAGCGCGACGTCGCGCGTGCCCGCGATCTGGCTGCCCTGCACGCGCAGGTCGTTGCCTGCCGCAACCGTGACGCTGTCGCCGCTCAGCGCGCTGCCCTGCGCCGTCTGGCGCGCAATCTGGTCACGCGTGGTGGTGGTGCTCTTCGACAGCCAGCCGCTGCTGCCGGTCACCTTATGCCGCTCGTCCAGATCCTGGGTGTTCTCGCCATTCGTCAGCGTAACATCCTGTCCGGCAGTCAGCGCCAGCGCGAGGTCAGCCGACAGGGTGGCGGCGCGCGCCTTAAGATCGTTGCCTGCCAGCAGCGAGACGTCGCCTTTGCCCACCACTTCGCTGCCGCTCTCCTGCGTATTGCCCTGCTTCAGGCTGTTGTCGCCGTCCCAGACGATATCGTCGCGGCTTGCGGTGGTGACGGTATTAAGGCTGAGGTCGCGGCCCGCATGAAGCACCGTCTGGCTCGACTTGCCGCTGTTGACCACCTGGGCCGCCGTCAGGTTGATATCGCGTCCCGCCTGCAGGATCAGCCTGCCGTCGTCGCCCTGCACATACATGCCCGCCACGCTGTCGACGGTGGTGCGCGCAAAGCTGTTGTCGCCGCTGCGGCTCTCAACGCTGCGCGTGGTGCTGATGGCGTTGATATCCCGTCCGGCGCTGGCCAGCAGCGAGTCGGTGCCCTGGATCACGCCGCCGATGTTGTTGATATCGGTGCGGGCGGCGAGATCGACGCTGGCGCCCTTGATGGTGCCCGCCAGGTTAGTAATATTGTCGGCGCTCAGCTTCACCACTTCGCGTCCTGCCAGCGTGCCGCTGTTGAACAAGCCGCCGCCCAGGTTCAGATTGAGGTTGCGGCCCGCAATCAGCGCGCCGCTGCCGTCGACATCGCCTGGCTGAACGCGCGCGTAAACCTGCGGCACCAGCACCGTCTGGGTGGAACCATCCGGCAGCCTGACCTGCGCGTTCACCAGCCAGACGATATCTTTGGTCAGCAGCGCCATCTGCTGCGGCGTCAGCGCCACGCCGAGCGTCAGGTGGTATTCCTGACTGAAATCGATGGCGTTGTTCATCAGCGCCTTGTACTGATCTTCGTCGTTGCTGTAGCCGTCCAGATAGCGCTGACCCGTCAGGTTGATCACCTGTTCCCGGATCAGACGCTGCTCGTAGTAGCCGTCGCCCAGGCGTTTCAGGACGTTATCGCTGTTCTGCGTCAGCCTCTCCTGCATATAGTCGCTGCTCAGCCACTGCTTCTCCTGGGTAAAGCGCGGATCGGTCTCCACCAGGTATTTGCCGCCGGGCGACGGATTGGTTTTGAACAGGCTGTTGTCCGGCAGGCGCGTATCCGGCCCGACGATGCGCACCACGCGCGCCGCTTCGCCCTGCTGCGGCGCGACGCTGCTGGCGACTTCAAAGCGCTGCCCCGGCTTCAGGACAGCGGCGGCGATAGCGGGCAGCGCGCCGCTATCGACCGCCTGCCAGTCAGGCGTAAGCGCGCTGCCCGCCACGGCGGCGCTGACGCTGCCGGTATGGCCGATTGCCGCGTCGGTACCCTGCGCGCTCTGCGGCGCCAGCGAGACTGGCGTGCCGCTAATGTCGCCGTGATCGACCAGCTGGCTCGGCTTCAGCGCAATCGTCTCAATCACATCCGGCGGCGTATAGGCTGACTGTTTTTTGCCCTGGCTGTCGCCGCCTTTATGGCGGATGCGGTAGTAGCTGGTGACTTTACCGGCGTCGGTGGTGATGCGCTGGCCCGCCACCTCGACGTTGTCGAGCTCGCCCGCGTTCATCGTCAGCGTGTTGCCCGCTACGATTTGGCTCTTATCGTTGAACACCTTATCGGCGTTCACCGTCATATTGCCGCCCGCGATGATCTTCGCCGGATCGCTTTCGACGATCTGCGTCTCCTGCACCGTGCGGGTGTAATCATACTGGGTAAAACGGTCGTGGTTGCTGCCGGTTTTGCCCGGCGTGTTGAGGTTTCGCAGCGAGTCGGCGGAGTTGCGATCGACAAACACGCCCTCTTCGCCCGCTTTCCAGCGCACGGTGTCGCCCGACTGCTGATACTCGGTGATCGCCTCAGTGGAAACGGTCGCCAGTTCGGTGCTGAAATGGTCGTTGACGTTATTGATCTGCCCGGCGTCGATCTGCATATCGCCCGCCGACTCGATGGTGGCGCTGTGGTTGTTGAGGGTGTCGGCCCTGCCGGTCGCCAGCCCGCTGCCGTCCAGCTGCCCGCCCAGCGCCATGTCCCCTGCGCTGTAGATCAGGCCGTGATCGCGGTTGTTCAGCGTCTGAACGCCGATATCGACCCGCTCGCGCCCCGCCAGCGTGGCGGCGGTGCCGTTTTCCGCCAGGTTATTGAAGGTGCCGGCCTGTACGCCGACCGTATCGCCGTAAATCCGGCCGCTGCCGATGTTGGTTAAGGTGCCGGCTTTGAGCAGCGTCTGCTTGCCGTCGATCAGGCCGTAGTTGGTGAGCTGCCCGTTGAGGGTCAGCCAGTCCTGCCCGGCATTGATCTCGCCGCTGGCGGCGTTCAGCAGATTGCTGGCGCGCAGATCAAGCTTGCCGCCCGCCAGCAGTTTGCCGCTGTTGACGACGTCGCCCGGCGTGGTGAAGTTGAAGCTGCCGTTGGCGATCATCTCGCCGCTGTTGTTCAGGCTCTGCTGGCTCACCAGCGTGATATCGCCGCGGGAGAGGATCTGGCCGTCGCCGCCGATGCGATCGGCGCGGATCGTCAGCGATCGACCCGCCTTGACGCCGCCCGCGCTGTTGGTCAGCGCCAGGCCGTCGCCCTGCAGCAAAAGATCCTCTCCGGCAGACAGCTCGCCCTGGCTGTTGTCGACGCTGCCCCGGCTGTTGATGGTCAGCTGCCGGTCGGCCAGCAGCGTGCCGCGCTGGTTGGCGATGCTGTCGCTGGTGACGTTGAGGTTTGCCGCTTCGATGCCCTGCTGCGCGCCCTGGGTATCCTGATTATTAAGCTGCAACGCGTTGATCACGGCGGTCGCGCCGCTGCGGATAAGGCCAGCGGCGTTATCAATAACGCCCTGCGCGCTCGACAGCAGCAGATCGCCGACGCTCTGGATCTGCCCCCCGCGGTTATCCAGATGCGCGGTGGTGAGGCTGGCCGCCTGCTCGCTCACCACGCGCCCGCCATTGCGGTTATCCAGCTCGCCGCTTTGCAGGCTGAGGTCGCCCTTCGCGCCCAGCGTGCCGCCCTGATTGTCGATATCGCCGCCTTGCAGGCTGAGATCGCCCAGGCTGTAGAGGGTACCGTTCTGGTTGTCGACGCCCTGGCCGTGGCTGTCGACGAGCACGCTACCGCCCTGCAGCAGGCCTGCCTGGTTATTCAGCGCCGATGTGGTATCAAGGCGCAGCGCATTTAGCATTGATGTGGTGTTGAGGCGCAGCGCGTTCTGCGGCGATGCGATATCGAGGCGAAGCTGATCCTGCGCCACCAGCGTGCCAGCTGCATTATTCAGGCTGCCCGCCGCCAGCTGCAAGGCTTTTCCGCTCAGGGCCAGCCCCTGCGCGTTCTCCATCCGCCCGGCGCGGATCAGCATCTCGCCCTGGCTGGTCAGCCCGCCTTTCTCGCCGCTGTTCTGGTTGAGCAGCGCATCTACGCCAATATCGAGACGATCGCCGCTCTGGATAAGGCCGCCGTCGCTGTTGTCGAGCGTGCTGCCACGCAGCGTCAGCGCCTGCTGCGCCGCCAGCTGCCCGCCGCGGTTATCCAGCGCGTCGACGCTCAGGCTGCCTGTGTCGCCGCTCGCCAGCACGCCCTGGCCATTAAGCAGCTCGCTGGCCGTGACGCGCAGCGCCTTGCCCGCGCCGATCGTGCCGCCCTGGTTATCGAGCCGCTGCGCCGCCTCCAGCGTCAGCCCCTGGCCCGCCTTGATGGCGCCGCTCTGGTTGCTGACGCTGGCCGTGACGGCGGAAAGCGCCGCCTGCGAGGCGAGTGTGCCGCGCTGGTTATCCAGCTGCGCGCCGTCTAACTGGAGATCGCCCTGGCTGGCGATAAAGCCCTGCTGGTTGTCGATCGCCCCGGCGTTAAGCGTAAGCGCGCCCAGGCTGCTGATGCCGCCCTTGCTGCCGCTGTCGCGGTTGCTCAGCGCATAGCCGTGCGTGTCGATACGGGCGTCGCCGCCCGACTGCAACAGGCCCGCGTCATTGGTCAGCGCGCCGTCGCTCTCAATCCGCAGCTGCTGTTTGCCCACCAGCGTGCCGCCGCTGTTGTTCAGCGCCTGCGTGGTTAGCTGGGCAGCACCGCCGCCCGCCAGCATCCCCTGGCGGTTATCCAGCTCGCCGCTGCGCAGCGTCAGCGCGCCGGCACTCAGGATGCCGCCGCTGTCGCCGCTCAGCTGATTGCTCAGGCGCGCGCCGTGCGTGTCGAGCAGCAGATCGCCGCCCGCCTGCAGCAGCCCGCCGTCGTTGTTGAGCGCGCCGCTGTCGCTGCGCAGCGCGCCTGACGCGGCGATGACGCCGCGCTGGTTATCCAGCGCGCGCTGGCCCAGCCCCAGTTGAAGGTTATCGCCCAGCAGCGTGCCCGCCTGGTTGTCCAGACCGGCGGCGCTGAGGGTCAGATCGCCCTTCGCCTCAATACGACCCGCCTGATTCGCCAGCGCCTGCTGCGTGGCGAGGCTGGCGGCGCCGGTTGCCGCCGACGCGCGGCCCTGCCGGTTGTCCAGCCGATCGGCGTTCAGCCTGAGATCGCGGCTGGCCGCCAGTTCGCCCTGGCGGTTGTCGACTGCGCCGCTGACCTCTGCCGTCAGGCTGCCCTGCTGTGCGGCGACGATGGCGCCGGAGCGGTTATCCAGCGCCGCGGCCTTGAGGTCGATATTGCCGTTGCCCGCCAGCTGGCCGCCCTGGTTATTCAGGGCGCCGCGCGTATGCAGCCGCATCTCGCCGCTGCCGCTCTGCACCAGCTGGCCCTGCTGGTTCGACAGGCTGTCGACATCGGCGTCGATCTGCTGCGCGGAGGTCGTTCCCTTGTCGAGGTTGAACTCGCCGCCGCGCAGGCTGAGCTGGCCGTTGGAAAGCAGCTTGCCGCCTTCGCCCTGCAGACTGCGCGCGTCAATGGCCAGCGCGCCGCTGCCGGCATGGGCGATCTCGCCGGACTGGTTATCGAGCGTATCAGCGTTCAGGGTCAGGCTGCCGCTGTTGCTGGCAATGCGTCCGCCGCGGTTATTCAGGCTGCCCGGCAGCGCGATAGCGAGGTCGTCGCCGCCGGTTTGCGTAATCTGACCCTGCTGGCTGGAGAGATCGTGCGCCTGCAGATCGAGCCTGCTAGCGGTCAGCGCGCCGCCGTCGTTATCCAGCATTTTGCCGGTGCGGGCAGCGAGCTGCTGCTGCGCCACGAGCGTGCCGCCGCGCGTCGCGATGTCGCCGTCGCGCGCCTCGAGGGTGATGTTTTTCCCCTGCGTGCGGCTGCCGCTGAGATCCAGGCGCTGGCCGCGCGCGGTCAGGCTGCCGCCCGCCAGGTTCTCGCCCTGCGCGCTCAGCGCGCCATCGGCGGCGAGCGTCAGATCGCCTGATTCGCCGAGCCTGCCGTCATCCTGTACGCCTGCGGCAAGGATGCCCGACGTCGCGCTGTTGAGACGAGCGGCCTGCAGGGTAACGTTATTGCGCGCGGCGACGGAGCCGCTGTTTTGCAGTTCTGCCGCGCTGGCGACCGTGGCGCTGCCGCCGGCGAAGAGCGCGCCGCTGTTGCTCAGGCCTTCTCTGGTGGTGACCTGCAACTCGCCGCTGCTGCGAATGCTGCCGCTGTTTTCGATGCGGCCGTCGGCGGTGATGGTTACCGCGCCGGCCTGGGCGCCGATGTTGCCCGCGTTGCGCACGCCGACGCCCGCTTCGGTGCCGATCAGGCGGATTTTACCGGCATACATGCCGCCGAGGCTGGCGACGTCCAGCGCCACCTGCGGACGCGAAGCGGCATCGTCGCCCTGTTTCGCGACCTGCTGATGCGCCGCATCCACCTGGTTGCGTCCGGTGGTGACGTTCAGATCCTTAGCCCAGACGCTGGCGTTGATTTTCACCGAGCGAGCGATAATGTCGGTGTAGTCCTGGCGCGAGCTGTCCATGCCCGCGCCTTCGACCGCCACCTCGCCGCGTTCGACGTTAAAACCGGTGAGGTTGCCGTTATTCATCTGCGCCTGGCCGGTGGTGAGCGTGGCGCGGTTGGCGTTGATAAATCCGCAGCCGTTGCAGGTGATGCCGGACGGGTTGGCGATCACCACCTGCGCTTTTTGTCCCGCCACTTCGACAAAGCCGTTCAGGCGGCTGGGATCGCGCGAGTTAACCTCGTTGAGGATCACTTTGGCCTCGCCGCGGGCGAGCCAGGGGTTGCCGCTCACCATGCCGCCCAGCTCGGTCTGGACGTTTTTGTGGGAGTTGTTGAGAATGGCGCCCTGCTGCCCGACGTCGAACTGGCTGTAGCTGTTGCGCGACACGCCGCCGGCGGAAGGGGTCTGAATATTGATCTGCGGCGTGCCGTTGGCGCTGTTGATAATGGTCGGCTGCTGACCGCCCGGCGCCTGCGGGTCGGCGACGATAGCGGCGCTGGCGGGCTGGATGACGCCCATCGCCAGCCAGAGGCTGAAGCTCAGCGCGCCAACCCGACCGATGAGTCGGCTGAGCGTGCGGCCCAGGCCCGATGCGCGTGCGCCGCCTGCGCGGCCTGAACCGGCAATATCGGCCACCACCATCAGCATGCCGCGCGCTTTGTTGAAAATAATGCGGTAGAGGTTTCTGTTCATCTAATGTCCCTATCAGATTTGCGGTAACGCCACGGCGAGCGGATGCTCCTGTCGCCACTTTTTTGCCGCCTCGCGGTTAACGCTGGCGCCATGAAAATTCAACACGCGCTTGCCGCGCTGTTCGCCGCGATGATCTAACGCCCGCCAGCAGGCGTGAGGAAAGAGGTCGCGGCGCACCAGACGGCTCATCGCCGCGGTATGGCCAAACGGCGCGATCCAGTCGCAGCACCACATGCGCTCGCCGCTGTTCCAGTCTTCTGGCGGAAAATGGATCGCAGGCAGCGTGAGATAGCGCGCTTCGGCCTCTTCATTCAGCCAGGCCCAGCTAAAGAAAAAAACCGGCTCGCCCGCTTCGGCGACCAGCACGTACTGCTGCCTTTTAACGATCGGCAGCAGCAGCGTCGGCAGCGCGTGCAGCGGCGCATCGCGATGCAGCGGCGAGTGCATCCAGAGCCAGACCGCGGCGCCCAGCACTTCCGCTTCGCTCTCTTCGCCGCCGAGGATCAGCGGCGATTTAATCTCATAGTTTCCCGCGCGCATGCTCAGTAGCTCCAGTTGAGGTTGAAGCCGAGCGTGACGTCGCTGGTGCGCAGGCCGTCCGGTTTAGAGAGCGGCGTGCCGATAAACAGGTCATAGCCGGTGTTGAACGCCTGCCCGCGCAGCCCTGCCACCCCGCCCGCCAGGTGCTGGCCGGTGAGCAGTTCGCTGCCTGCGCCGCCCACCTCGCCATAGTCCACGCCGAGATAGAACTCCTGCGCGGGCAGCGGCGTGCTCCAGGCGATGTCGTTGCGCAGATACCAGCCGCGGCTGGCGTTGAGCGTGCGCTCGCCGTCGAAGCCGCGCACCGTCCAGCGGTTGCCGATGGAGAACTGCTCCTGCGGCGTGAGCGGCGTGCTGCTCATCTGGCGCAGATACTGCATGTTGTAACGAAAACGCTGATCGCCGATGCGGAACGGCAGGTTGAACTGGGCGTTAAGCTGCACGATTTTGCTCAGCGCCGTCGCCTCGCCGAAATACTCCTCCGGCGCGGGCTGGGCGCCGAACCAGCGCGTGCCGCGCTGATAGCTGACGCCCGCGTCAAGCGTCGCCTGACGGATATAGTGACGATGCTGCAGGCCGATACGCCAGGCGGCGGTCTGTCGCCGCTGCACCTGTACCTCGGTATCGTTGATATAGTTGCGCGTTTCGCGCGTCAGCACGTCATAGGTCAGCGACGTTTTCTGCGAGCCGCTGCGGTGCAGCACGCGGCTGAGCTGCAGATCGAGGCTTTTGCTTTTTCCGCTGTAGCGGTAGTCCTGATTCGTGCCGGCGACCGTCTGGTGATAGTCGTAATCGCTGCCCGTTACGGAGAACATCCAGTAGCCGAACGGCACCGAGTAGTGGCCGGTGAAGTTTTTGCTGCCCTTGCCGCCCTGGCCTTGCAGATCGTGCGTGGCCGACAGATAAAAGAGATCGCTCAGCGCAAAGGGATTGTCGAGCGACAGCGTAACGCCGCCAAGGTAACGTCCGGTGCTGCGGGTGCCGGAGTCGTCCAGCGACAGGCCGACGCGCCACATTTTTTGCTGCTTCCAGCGCACCTGGATATCGCTTTCGCCTGGCTGTTCGCCGGGCACCACCGACATATCGGCCTCTACGGTCGGCAGCCGCTGCAGGTTTTCCAGCCCCTGCTCGATATCGCGTAAATCAAGCAGGTTGCCGGCGTGCGCGGGAAAAGCGCTGTAGAGCCAGAGATGACGATCGCTCTCCGGCGTCAGCTTCGCCTCCCGCACGTAGCCGGGCAGGATCACCAGCCGCAGCGCGCCGCTGTTGAGATCCTGCGAAGGCGCCAGCACGCGCGTGGTGACATAGCCGTGATCCACCAGCCGGTTTTGCAGGGCGCTCATCAGCAGGTTAATGCCCTGCGCGCCCAGACATTTTCCCTGCGCCTGGCTGGCGATGCGGCGCAGCGGCAGCCAGTGCGGCAGCGTCTGCTGCCCCTGCAGCTCGACGCGCGCGATAGGAAAACAGGGTTTTTCAACGGGAAAGTCGATGCGTCCGAAGCTGGAAACGGGCGGCGAAAGCCGCACGTCGGGCGCCTTCGGTTCGATTTGCTGCTCCAGCGCCTGCTGGCGCTGTTGCTGCTGACGGATCTGTTCGCCGGCGTCAGGAAACGCGTCGGCGGCAGCGGCCTGCGCGGTTAAAAAAACGCCAGCCAGCAGAGAGAAAGAGAGCGGAATAGATTTAGGCCAAAGATACATCAGACAGTCCCTGTCACGTAAATTAATCGTAAACTATGTTAATTTAAGTAAAATTTGCTGCGTATTATCCATAAATTTGGGTTAGCCACAACTCTCTTCTGATGAATTTTCAGCCGAATTGTTTAATGGATTTTACGATTTTGTATAGAGAGGGATGCGCTGAATGGCAGCGCTGAAAAAGAAAAAACAGGCGGGAAAATTAAGACCGATAATATCTGAGGTTTACCCCTGGCAGCAGGATAAGGGCGGCGAGTCACCTCGCCGCCCGCTCATTAGCGCACAATCACCGTCAGCAGAATCAGCGCGATAGCGATAAGCGCGACGCCGACAAATGCCCGGTCGAGCCCTCTTCTTTTCATGTTCGCTCTCCTAGAACCACTGGCCGAAGCGGCGGATATAGATCCGCTTCATGCCCTGCGCCACCAGGCAGTAGCCGAACAGCGTCGCCGCCAGCCAGGGGAAATAGGCGAGCGGCAGCGGCACCAGGCCGACCATCGCGCCGAGCGGCGAGAAGGGAATGGCGATGCCGAGCGCCATAATGGCGAAGGTGGTCAGCAGCACCGGCAGCGCCGCGCGGCTCTGAATAAAGGGGATCTTCTGCGTGCGCAGCATATGCACCACCAGCGTCTGCGACAGCAAGCCTTCAACGAACCAGCCGGACTGGAACAGCGACTGCGCGCCCGCGTGATTCGCGCCGAAGACGTACCACATCAGCGCGAAGGTGGTGATATCGAACAGCGACGAGGTCGGCCCCATCCACAGCATAAAGCGGCGGATATTGCCGGCATCCCATTTGCGCGGCTTGCGCAGGAACTCCGGGTCCATTTTGTCCCAGGGCAGCGCCAGCTGGGAGATGTCATACATCAGGTTCTGCAGCAGCAGATGAATCGACAGCATCGGCAGAAACGGAATAAAGGCGCTGGCGATCAACACGGAAAAGACGTTGCCGTAGTTAGAGCTGGCGGTCATGTTCAGGTACTTGATGATATTGCCGAAGGTTTCGCGCCCTTTCAGCACGCCCGCTTCCAGCACGCGCAGATCTTTCTCCAGCAGAATAATGTCGGAGGACTCTTTGGCGATATCCGCCGCGCTGTCCACCGAAATTCCCACGTCGGCGTCGCGCAGCGCCGGGGCGTCGTTGATGCCGTCGCCGAGGAAGCCGACCGTATGGCCGTTCTGCTGGAACAGCCGCACCAGCCGCGCCTTCTGCGGCGGCGTCAGCCTGGCGAACAGGCTGCTGCGCTCGGCGGCCTGCGCCAGCTCGAGGTCGCTCATCGCTTCGATCTCATCGCCGGTCAGCATGCCGCTGGCGTCCAGCCCCACTTCGCGGCAGATGCGCGCGGTGATCGTCGGGTTGTCGCCGGTCAGCACTTTGACCGCCACGCCGCTGGCGCGCAGCGCCTTAATCGCTTCGCCTGCGCTCGCCTTCGGCGGATCGAGGAAAGTCAGCATCCCTTCCAGCGTCAGCTCGCGCTCCTCCGCCTGCGTCAGCGGCAGCGTGATATCCCCTTCGCGCGTCGCCACCAGCAGCACGCGGAAGCCCTGCTGGTTATAGGTTTCAGCCAGCTTTTGCAGCGCCGCCCGGCGCGCCGCGCAGAGCGGCACGCATTCGCCGTTGACGCGCACGCGGGTAGATACGGCGAGCATCTCCTCGACGGCGCCTTTGCACACCAGCAGCGAGTCGCCCTGCTGCAGATCTTCCAGCAGCACCGACAGGCGACGCCGCGCAAAATCGAAAGGCAGCTCATCCTGTTTGTGATAGCGGCTGCGCTGCGCCTCGCTGATGCGTCGCGCGCCCGCGCGCACCACCGCCCGATCCATCGGGTTTTTGCCGCCCGTCTGGCTGCTGCTGTTCAGCCAGCCGAGCAGCAGCACGCCTTCATCCTCTTCGCCGTCGCAGTTGAGGACGTGCGACAGCTGGATCTCATCCTGCGTCAGCGTGCCGGTTTTATCGGTGCAGAGCAGATCCATCGCGCCGAGGTTCTGGATGGCGTTAAGGCGTTTAACGATCACCTTGCGTCGCGCCATCGCCATCGCCCCTTTCGCCAGGTTCGAGCTGACGATCATCGACAGCATCTCCGGCGTCAGCCCCACGGCGACGGCCAGCGCGAACAGCGCGGCGTCGGTCCAGTCGCCTTTGCTGAAGCCGTTAATCAACAGCACCACCGGCACCATAATCAGCATAAAGCGGATCAGCAGCATGCTGACGCTGTTGACGCCGCGGTCAAACGCGGTCTGAGCGCGGCTGCCGACCAGCGATTTCGCCAGCGAGCCGAAGTAAGTCTGACTGCCGGTCGCCACCACCGCGGCGCAGGCGCTGCCGCCTGAAACGCTGGCGCCCATCAGGCAGATGTTGTCCTGTTCCAGCAGGCTTTTGCCCGCCGACCGACCGCTGCTGCTTTTCGCCGCCACCTCGGCGCTGAGATCGACCTTCTCGACCGGCAGCGACTCGCCGGTCAGCACCGCCTGACTCACGCAGAGATCGCGCGAGCGGAACAGACGCAGGTCGGCAGGCACCAGATCCCCCGCGCTGAGCAGTACGATATCGCCAGGCACCAGCTCACGCATGGCGATCTCCTGCGGCGCGCCGTCGCGCATTACGGTGGCCGTGGTGCGCACCAGCGACTTCAGCGCCTGGGCAGCGCGATTGGTGCGAAACTCCTGCCAGAAACGCAGCAGCGCGCTCAGCGTCACCATGGCGCAGATGATGATTACGCCGGTCAGATCGCCCTCGTCCCCGGCACGCAGCGGTAGCCAGTAATCGGTGAAAAAGCTCACCGCCGCCAGCGCCAGCAGCACGTAGATAAAGGGGTTATGAAAGGCCATCAGCAGCTGCAGCAGCGCAGGCGGCGCTTTCTCCTGCGCCACCTCGTTAGGGCCGAACTGCGCCAGACGGCGCTCCGCTTCCTGCTGGCTCAGCCCGTCCGCCTGACTGTGCAAGTGGGCCAGCGTCGCCTCGATCGTGCGATCCGCTTCCTGCTCGATTAAATAATGTTTTGCGCCGCTTCGCGCGGCGCGGCGGCTATTTTTCGCCAGCGTCTGGCTTTCCAGTTTTAATTCAGACATGGTGAGTTCTCCCTGTAACAGGCAAAGCAATCCCGGCACGCGAAGTAAGGCGTGCGTCATCAAAGAAAATATTCAAGGGAGTGCGTAGCGTGACGGGCGAATAAGCCGCAGGCGCGAACCGCTCGCCGCAATTATCTCTCGACGCGGTGAGAAGGCGCAGGCGCAGGGCGCAGCCGGTCAGCTACGCGAGCGAGGTGGAGGAAAAAGTGCGTGAGTGAAAAACAGCATAACCATCGCCCTGTAATAAATAGCGTTTTCAGGGAGCAATCGTTATTAAAGAGGATCGCTGCCCGCCGGATGGCAAGCAGCATGGAAATTCAGCTTGCCAGTGTCAGTAACCAAATCGAATGACTGTCCAAGTGAATTCTCCAGTAGAAAGTTGCCGCTATTATAAGCGCGGCGAAAAAAGGATAAAGAATAAATTAAGGCTAAATAGGCTTCGTTGAGGTTCTGTTTCTCTATACTGACTTAACACCGCTTTGCGTCTCTTATAACCAGAGCGCTACTCTTATAACCTTTCCGCATAAGGTTAGCCAATAATAGACTATTCTTCCTTTAAGCCCTCTCGTACACTCGCGTGACTACTTTATAAGGCAAGGAATTACCATGAAAAAAACCGCTGCTTCCCTGTTAGCGCTTTCGCTGACAGCCGCCTTTGCCGCGCAGGCCGCCACGCCGAAAGATACCCTGGTTATCGCTCAGTCTATCGATGACGCCGACAGCTTCGATCCTGCCAAAGGGTTTGAACTGACCAGCGTGCAAGCCTTTACCAATCTTTATCAGCGCCTGGTCCAGTCCGATCCGCAAAACCCGACGGATCTGAAACCGACGCTCGCCAGCAGCTGGCAGCCGGGCAGCGATAACCGCAGCCTGACCTTCGAACTGCGCAAAGACGCTAAATTCTCCAGCGGCAATCCGCTGCGCCCGGAAGATGTCATCTTCTCGCTGGGCCGCGTGGTGAAGCTCAACCTCGATCCCTCTTTTATTCTGACGCAGCTCGGCTGGACCAAAGAGAACGTCGATACTTTCCTGAAGAAAGTCGACGACAACCACGTGCAGATCAGCTGGACCGCCAACGTCAGCCCGACCTATGTGCTGAGCCTGCTCTCCGCCCCGGTCTCCTCTATCGTTGATGAAAAAACCGTCATGGCGAACGCGAAGAACGGCGATCTGGGCAACGGCTGGCTGGCGACAAACTCCGCGGGCAGCGGCCCCTATCAGATCCGCAAAGTGGTGCTGCATCAGGTGGTACTGCTGAGCGCTAACCCGACCTCACCGGCCGGCGCGCCGAAGCTGAAAAACGTGCTGATTAAAAACGTGCCGGAGCCGGCGGCGCGCCGTCTGCTGCTGGAGCAGGGCGACGCGGATATCGCGCGTAACCTCGGCGCCGATCAGATCGCCGCGCTGAAAGGCAAGGCGGGCGTGAAGACGGAAGCCTACCCGATGGCGTCGCTCTACTACATTCAGTTCAACGTCGGCGGCAACGAGACCCTGAAGAACCCGGCGCTGTGGGAAGCGGCGCGCTACCTGTTCGACTATAAGGGCATCGCCAACGACCTGCTGAAAGGCCAGTTCGACGTGCATCAGACCTTCCTGCCGAAAGGCTTCCTCGGCGCGGTCAACGACACCCCTTACAGCTACGATCCTGAAAAGGCGAAAGCGATTCTGCAGAAAGCGGGCCTGACCAACGTCAGCTTCGATCTCTCCACCAGCAATCAGCCGCCCTACCTCGATATCGCGCAGGCGCTGCAGGGCAGCTTCGCCAAAGGCGGCGTGAAGATCAACGTGCAGCCGGGCCTGAGCTCGGAAGTTTCCACCAGCGTGAAGGCGCATAAGTATCAGGCGACGCTGAACGCCTGGGGCGCGGACTACTTCGATCCCAACACCAACGCCGCCTCTTTCGCCTATAACCCGGAAGACGGCAGCAAAACTATCGCTTACCGCTCCGACTGGCATATTCCCGAGCTAAACAAGCAGGTGCTGGCGGCGACCGCGGAAAGCGATCCGCAGAAGCGCGTGGCGCTCTACAAAGCGATGCAGGAATCGGTGCTGAAAAACTCGCCGTACGTGATCGGCCTGCAGGCGCGCAACCTGGTCGCGCTGCGCGACAACCTGAAAGGCTACGTGCAGGGCATCAACCCTGACATGGTCTACTACTCGCAGGTCAGCAAATAATGGCGCAGTCAGCCTCGGAGGCCGGGTTCGCCCGGCAACTCTGGCCGCGCCTGTCGCGGCTGGTCACCAGCCTGCTGTCGCTGCTGGTGACGCTGCTTGGGCTGCTGGCCTTTACCTTTATGCTCTCCCACCTGTCGCCGGTGGATCCGGTGCAGCAGATCGCCGGCGATCACGCCAGCGAAGCGACCTACGCGCAGGTGCGACACGAGCTGGGGCTGGATCAGCCGGTGCTGGTGCAGTTCTGGCGCTACCTCGAACATCTGGCGCGCGGCGATCTCGGTCTTTCCCATCTGACGAATCAGCCGGTGGCGAACGATCTGATGCAGACCTTTCCCGCGACTATTGAGCTGGCGACCTGCTCAATGATTTTCGCTGCCCTGTTCGGCATGAGCCTGGCGCTGCTCGCCGCCTGGAAGCCAGGCAGCGTGATCGACAACGTGGCGCGCTTCGTCTCCCTGCTCGGCTACTCGGTGCCGGTGTTCTGGCTCGGCCTGCTCGGGCTGCTGCTGTTTTACGCCGTGCTGCACTGGTCGGCCGGTCCGGGACGGCTCGACGATCTCTACGTCTATACGCTGGAGCCGAAAACCGGCTTCGTGCTGATCGACAGCTGGCTCTCCGGCGATCGCGAGATGTTCCGCAACGCCATCGCCCACCTCTGGCTGCCGGTGGTGATCCTCGGCCTGCTGGCGATGGCGGGCATTACCCGTCTGCTGCGCGCCGCGCTGCTGGAAGAGAGCAGCAAAGAGTATGTGACGCTGGCGCGCGCCAAAGGCGCCGGTCGCGGCCGCATTCTGCTGCGCCATATTTTTCCCAACGTGCTGGGCACGCTGGTGACGGTGATCGCCCTCTCCTACGCCACGCTGCTGGAGGGTTCGGTGCTGACTGAGACCGTCTTCGCCTGGCCGGGCGTCGGACGCTACATGACCAACGCGCTCTTCTCGGCCGACGTACCGGCCATCCTCGGCTCTACGCTGCTGATTGGCGCCTGCTTCATACTGCTTAACGCCCTGGCGGATGCCCTAACCTGGTTAACCGATCCGAGAACCCGATGACGCAACAACTTTCTGAACTCGAAACCGTACGGCCGCGCCGCCGTCGCCGTCGCGTCACCTCGTTGACCATCGGCCTGACGCTGGTGGCGGTGCTGGTGCTGACCGCCCTGCTCGCGCCGCTGCTGGCGCCGTTCGATCCCAATATGCAGACCATTTCGGCGCGCCTGCTGCCGCCGTCGGCACAGCACTGGTTCGGCACCGACGGCTTCGGCCGCGATCTGCTTTCCCGCGTGATCTACGGCGCGCGCCCGACGCTGCTGCTGGTGTCGCTGATCCTCGTGCTGACCATTCCAGTCGGCCTGCTGGTCGGCATTACGGCCGGTTACGTTGGCGGCTGGACGGAGCGCGTGCTGATGCGCATTACCGATATTTTTCTTTCGCTGCCGAATCTGGTGATCGCGCTGGCGCTGGTGGCGATGCTCGGTCCCGGACTGATGAACGGCGCGCTGGCGCTGGCGCTCACCAGCTGGCCGCCCTTTGCCCGCCAGGCGCGCGCCGAGACCCTGGCGCTGCGCCGCAGCGACTATCTGGCCGCTGCGCGGATGCAGGGCATTACCGGGCTGCGCCTGATGTTCGGCCATATTCTGCCGCTCTGCCTGCCTACCGCCGTGGTGCGCGCCGCGCTCAGCCTTGGCGGCATTATTCTCTCTGCCGCCGGCCTCGGCTTCCTCGGCATGGGCGTGCAGCCGCCGACCGCCGAATGGGGTTCGATGGTGGCGGAAGGCAGTAAAGTGATCTTCGACCAGTGGTGGGTCGCCGCCGCCCCTGGCGCGGCGATTCTGTTCGCCAGCCTGGCCTTTAACCTGACAGGCGACGGCCTGCGCGACCGACTGGATACCCGCCATGCCAAATGATCTGTTACTTCACGCCGAGTCGCTGAGCATCCGCAGCGACGACGCGCTGCTGGTGGACGACATCAGCTTCCGCATCGGCCGCGAGCGCGTGGCGCTGGTAGGCGAGTCGGGCTCCGGCAAGTCGCTGACCGCGCGTTCTCTGATGGGGCTGCTCTCCCCTGCGCTGCATCTGAATGCCCAGAAGCTGGAGGTGGCCGGGCACGACGCGCTGCGCCTGAGCGAGAAAGCCTGGAGCGCGCTGCGCGGCGATACGGTAGCGATGGTGATGCAGGACCCCAAATATGCGCTTAACCCGACGCGCACCATCGGCTGGCAGGTAGAGGAGCCGCTGCTGCTGCACCGCCGCCTGAGCCGCAGCGAGCGTAAGGAGAAAGTGTGCGAGATGCTCGACGCCGTGGGCCTGCCGCAGCCGCGCCAGCTGATGCAGCGCTATCCGCATCAGCTCTCCGGCGGCATGGGCCAGCGCGTGATGCTGGCGATCGCGCTGATTACCGATCCCGCCTTTTTGATCGCCGACGAGCCGACCTCGGCGCTCGATCACGCCATGCGCGATCAGGTGCTGGCGCTGATCCGTCGCCTGGTCGAGGCGCGCAATATGGGTCTGCTGCTGATCAGCCACGATCTGCAGCAGGTTTCTGAACACTGCGAGCGCGTGATGGTGATGTACAAAGGCCGCGTGCTCGATACGCTGCCCGCCGCCGATCTGCCGCGCGCCACCCATCCCTATACGCGCACGCTCTGGTCGTGCCGTCCGAGCAAAGCGACCCACGGCCAGCCGCTGCCGGTGCTGGATCGCGTCGCGCTGGAGGCGAATCATGATTAATCTTCAGCGGCTGAGCGTCGCGCACAAGCAGGGCTATGAGCTGCGCACCGTGGTGCACGAGGTCGATTTGCAGGTCAACGCCGGCGAATGCTTCGGCCTGGTCGGCCCTTCCGGCTGCGGCAAGTCGTCGCTGCTGTGGGTGATGGCCGGGCTGAATCCGCACTGGCAGGGAAAAATGGCGCTGGCGGGCAGCGACGTCGCGCCGGGCAGGCCCTTTACCGGCCAGCTGCGCCGCGACGTGCAGATGGTGTTTCAGGATCCCTACGCCTCGCTGCATCCGCGCCACCGCCTGCGCCGCACCCTGGCGGAGCCGCTGAAGCTGCTGCGCCGCGACAGCATCGACGACCGCATCGATCAAGGCTTTCGCCACGTTGGGCTCGATCCGGCTCTGGCGGAGCGCTATCCGCACCAGCTCTCCGGCGGCCAGCGCCAGCGCGTGGCGATCGTGCGCGCGCTGCTGCTGGAGCCGAAGATCCTGCTGCTGGATGAGCCGACCTCGGCGCTCGATATGTCGGTACAGGCGGAGATCCTTAACCTGCTGAACGATCTCAAGCGCGACGACGGTTTGACGATGGTGCTGGTCAGCCACGATCCCGACGTGATCGACCATATGTGCGATCGCGCCGCGCGCATGGCGCAGGGGCGCATCGTCGAGCAGATCGGGGCATGAAGGTTCGCGCGAGCTGGCGCGCCTTGTGCGCTATACTCGCGCGAATTCTATCAGCAAAGAGGTGACCATGACGGTTAAGCTACGCCCGCTGGAGCGGGAAGATCTGCACTTCGTTCATCAGCTGGATAACAACGCCAGCGTCATGCGCTACTGGTTCGAAGAGCCCTACGAGGCCTTTGTCGAACTCTCCGATCTCTATAACAAGCACATTCACGATCAGAGCGAACGCCGCTTCGTCGTGGAGCACGACGGCCAGAAAGTCGGGCTGGTGGAGCTGGTGGAGATCAACCACGTGCATCGCCGCGCCGAGTTTCAGATCATTATCGATCCGGCGCATCAGGGCAAAGGGCTGGCGAGCCAGGCGGCGAAGCTGGCGATGGAGTACGGTTTTTCAGTGCTGAATCTCTACAAGCTCTATCTGATCGTCGATCAGGAGAATGAGAAGGCGATTCACATCTACAGCAAGCTGGGATTTGAAACGGAAGGGGTGCTGAAGCACGAGTTCTTTATCAACGGCGAGTATCGCAATACCATCCGCATGTGCATTTTCCAGCATCAGTTTCTGGAAAGGTTCCGCTCAGGCGGCGCGATGGTGAAACCCACCGCGCAGTAGTCGCCGTCAGCCGCGCGCGCCGACCGGATTAAGGAAGGGTCGCGGATGTTCCGGCTGGAGGTTGTACATTCCGCCATTAAAGGGATCGACCAGCAGCCAGCCGGGAAAACCGCCCAGCGGAATATTGCCCAGCAGATACCAGAGATTCGCTTTGCCTTCGATCGGCAGCGTCACCGGCACGTAGCCCGGACTCTCCAGCATCACCTGATAGTGCTTCTTGCCGAAATAGCGGCCGGTCGACTTCGCCAGCTCGACGGTTTGCGGCGTATAGCCCTCCGCTACCGAACGCCCATCCTCATCCTGTACGGTAAAGCGCGCGCCCTGCGGCAGCGAGTCGATGCGCACCGCCTGGGTCGACGAGCCGACAATCGAGGCGCAGCCGCTAAGCAGCAGCGCGGCGGCAAGGATAAGAAGTCGCTGTTTCATGAAGGGATCCGCTTAAGAGTCAGAAAGGGCAGTGTAAACCGCCCTTGCGTGGTTAATCGCCCTATCATCGCCTGTTTTCTGCGCTTTATTGCGGTTGACAGCCGTGCGCAATCGCCGCGATATCCTGCGGCGTGGTGCGGCAGCAGCCGCCGATAAGCCGTGCGCCGGCGGCGCGCCACTCGGGCAGCTTGTCGCGCAGCGTGCAGCCCGACGGCGCGGAGTGCCAGGTTTTGCTGGCGGCGTCGTACTGCTCGCCGGAGTTGGGATAGACCACCAGCGGCTTGCTGGTCAGCGTCTGCAGCTGCTGGAGCGCCGGCGTCGCCTGCTCCAGCGCGACGCAGTTGATGCCCAGCGCGACGATCTGCGGCTGCGCCTGCAGGAAAGCCGCCACCTCGCGCAGCGGCGTGCCGTCGCTGATGTGCGCCGGGTCGCGCAGCGTAAAGGAGAACCAGGCCTGCGCCTCGGGAAACTCCGCCAGCAGCGCGGTCAGCGCCCGCGCTTCGGCAAACGAGGGCAGCGTTTCGCACGCCAGCAGATCGGCGCCCGCCGCCAGCAGCGCCTGCACGCGCGGACGGTGAAACGCCTTCATCTCGTCATCCGGCAGCGCGTAGTCGCCGCGATATTCCGCGCCGTTGGCGAGAAAGGCGCCGTACGGCCCGACCGATCCAGCCACCAGCAGCGCGGCCTGGCTGCCGCTTGCGGCGCGGTAGTCGTCGCGCGCGCGCCGCGCCAGCTCAACGCTGCGGGCAATGAGCTGCAGCGACTGCGCCTCATCCAGCCCGCGCGCGGCGAAGCCCTGCGGCGTCGCCTGATAGCTGGCGGTGATGGCGACGCGCGCCCCGGCAGCGAAATAGTCGTAGTGCACCTGATAGATCAGCTCAGGGTTTTCCATCAGCACCTTCGCGGACCAGAGGGCGTCCGCCAGGTTGCAGCCGCGCGCCTCAAGTTCGGTCGCCAGCGCGCCGTCCAGAATCAGCATGTCGCTTTCAGCCAGCGCCTGCGCCACGGAATTATGCTGCATCTTTGGCCTCCTCAGCCTGCGATTTTTTATGGGTGACAGCGTAAACCGCATAGCAGAGCAGCACAAAGGGAATGCCGCACCAGAGCGCAATGCGCTGCGAAGGATCGAACGCCAGTCCGACGCACGCCAGCAGACAGAGGGCGAAACCAAGTATCGGCGTCAGCGGATAGAACGGCGCGCGGTAGAGCAGCTCGCCCAGCGCCCTGCCCTGCGCCAGATGACGACGGCGGAACATATAGTGCGACGCGCAGATGCTGAGCCAGACGGCGACCACCGCAAAGCCGGAGATGGCCGACAGCGCGACGAACACCGTGTCCGGCGCGATAACGCTGGAGAGCAGCGCCAGCACGCCGCCCAGCATGCTGACGGTGATCGCCAGCTGCGGCACGCCGCGTTTATTGACGCGGGCGAAGCAGCGCGGCAGCGTCTTTTCATTCGCCAGCGACCAGAGCATGCGCCCTGAGGCGTAGAGCCCGGAGTTCGCCGCCGAGAGGATCGCCGTAAGGATCACGAAGTTAACGATATCGGCCGCGTAAGGAATACCGATCTTCTCGAACACGACCACAAAGGGGCTTTTGACGATGCCCGCCTGATCCATCGGGATCAGCGCCGCCAGCACCAGCACCGTGCCGACAAAAAAGATAATCAGCCGCGCCACCGTGGTGCGGATCGCCAGCGGCAGCACTTTCTGCGGATTTTCGGTTTCGCCTGCGGCGATGCCGATCAGCTCGGTGCCGGAGAAGGCGAAGTTAACCGCCACCATGGTCATGATAATCGGCAGAATACCGTGAGGCAGCCAGCCGTGCTGGGTGAGATTGCCCAGTCCAGGCGCGGCGCTGCCGTCTTTCAGCGGGATAAAGCCGAACATCGCCGCCGCGCCCAGCACGATAAAGGCGATTATGGTGACCACTTTGATCAGCGAGAACCAGAATTCCCCTTCAGCGAAGAAGCGCGTGGAGATGATATTCAGTAAGTAGATGGCAACGCAGAACAGCAGACACCAGATCCATATCGGCACCTGTGGAAACCAGTACTGCATGCAGAAGCCCGCGGCGGTAAAGCTGGAGCCGAGCGCCACTGTCCAGGTGAGCCAGTAGAGCCAGGCGACGGTGTAGCCGGTGGCTGGGCTGAGGTAGCGCGCTGCGTAGACGTGAAAGGCGCCGGTTTCCGGCATCGCCACCGACAGCTCGCCGAGGCAGACCATCACCAGCCAGACCACCAGCGCGCCGATCAGGTAGGCGAGCAGCGTGCCCGCCGCGCCGGTTGTGGAAATGATATAGCCGGTATTAAAAAACAGCCCGGTGCCGATCACGCCGCCCAGCGATAGCATCACCAGATGGCGCGTTTTCATCGTGCGCTTAAATTGTTGCCGTGAAGGGTTTTCCTGCTCGCTCATCTTTTCATCCATATGGACGTCTAAACATCTATATGGCAGGTTTATACGCGTCGTCGCCGGGAATTGCAACGTGATAAAAGATAAGGTTTTGCTAAAAAAAGGCGCCGTGCCCCGCGCTGACGGGGCTGGCCGCCGTCAGCCGAAGACGCTTTGCAGGTAGCGCTCCAGCGCAACGCGCGAACTGAATCCGTGGGGAATACCGTAGTGCTCCTGCGACTCGCCCGCCAGATAGAGCGGAAACCGCGTGTAGTGATCGCAGGTCTTCATCTCTGACGCCGGTTCGGCGAACGGCTGACTCTTCTCTTTTAGCGTGGGGTGGATCACCAGCGCCGTGCGTCCCATACGGGCTTCGCGGTTTACATAGACATAGCTGTCGCCACGGCGATAGCCGTAAGCTTTGGGCGTGACCTCGTCTACTTCGAATCCCGCCTTCTCCAGAACGCGCGCTACCTCATCGGGTCGTAAATACATGCTCTCTCCTCTCTTCTTTCAAGCCTCGCAACCTTACAACAGCACGCCGCCGTGCGGCTTTCGGAATTTCCCTAAACCCCGGATGTGCCGATGCGTTTATCTGTGCATCGTCTACACTCAGTATTACGTTTAAAATCAAAGGGAGCGAAAAAATGTTTAATCGAACCACTAAAAACGATGACATTGATGTTAACCAGGATGTGAACGATCTCGCTGATTCGCTGGAAGCGCTGCTGAAATCTTACGGCAGCGAAGCGAAAGATGAGGTGGACTCTGCGCGCAGTCAGGCGCAGGCGTTGCTGAAGCAGACGCGCGCGAAACTGAACGGCGGCCATAATCGCGTTTCGCAGGCGGCACGCGATGCGAGCTATCAGGTTGACGCCTACGTGCACGACAAACCCTGGCACGGCGTGGGCATCGGCGCCGCGGTCGGCCTGGTGTTAGGCGCGCTGCTGGTCGGTCGCCGCTAATCTCGTCAGAACCCTCAAGGCCTCGCGCAAGCGGGGCTTTTTTTCGCCCTTTTCCTGCCTCGTCGTCTTTACAAAATTCTTTCCCCTGCCCCGATCCCCATGCCGCCTGGCGTTAGCCGTTTTTTGCCGATGTTTTGCCGAAAACCCTATATATAGCGTGCTTGAATTTTTATAACGCTATATCTAGTATTCTCTCTATCATTCAGACACAAGATGCGAGCCGCAACGCCGTCCAGAATAATGGCCATCGTCTGCGGTTCACGCCACCTGGCCCATGACTTAAGAGAAATACGAATCATGCGCATTATTATTTACACTAAAGATAACTGTGTCCAGTGCAACGCCACCAAAAGCGCCATGGATCGTCACGGCATCGTCTATCAGCTGATTAATCTCGACGCGCAGCCTGAAGCCGCCGACAGCCTGAAAGCGCTCGGCTACCGCCAGGTGCCGGTGGTAATGGCGGACAACGATCACTGGAGCGGCTTCCGTCCAGACAAAATCGCCGCTCTGCGCCAGCCTGCGACGGCAGGAGAGTAGCGCCATGTTTCCACTGGTCTACTTCTCCAGCCAGTCGGAAAACACCCATCGGTTTATTACCCGTCTGGGTCTGCCGGCGCGGCGCATTCCGCTCGATCTGGCCGCTCGCCTGCAGCAGCGCCAGCCCTATATTCTGGTGGTGCCCAGCTATGGCGGCGGCGGCAGTCGCGGCGCGGTGCCCAGACAGGTTATTCACTTTCTTAATGATGAATCGAACCGGCGCGGCATTCGCGGCGTGATCGCCGCGGGCAACCGCAATTTCGGCGAGGCTTACTGCCTGGCGGGCGACATCATCGCGCAAAAATGCCAGGTTCCCGTGCTCTACCGCTTTGAGCTGATGGGAACGCCGGACGACATCGCCACGGTTAAAGCGGGAGTAACCCAATTTTGGCAACAACAGACACCCTCAATGGCGTAACGCTCGACTATCACGCGCTAAACGCCATGCTGAACCTCTACGATGCCGATGGCCGCATCCAGTTCGACAAAGATCGCGAAGCGACGCGCCAGTTCTTTCTGCAGCACGTCGCGCCGAATACGCTCGCTTTCAGCAGCGCGGCGGAGCGCCTGCGCTATCTGGTCGAAGAAGGCTATTACGAAGCGGCGGTGCTGAACCAGTACGACTTCGACTTTCTGTGCCGTTTTCATGACGAGGCGGCGGCCTGGGGCTTTGAATTTAAAACCTTTCTCGGCGCGTGGAAGTTCTACACCAGCTATACGCTAAAGAGCTTCGACGGCAAACGCTATCTGGAGACCTTCGAACAGCGCGCCTGCATGGTGGCGCTGACGCTGGCGCAGGGCAGCGAGACGCTGGCGCGATCGCTGCTGGAGGAGATGCTGAGCGGCCGTTTTCAGCCTGCGACGCCGACCTTTCTTAACTGCGGCAAACAGCAGCGCGGCGAGCTGGTCTCCTGCTTCCTGCTGCGCATCGAAGACAATATGGAGTCGATCGGCCGCGCGGTGAATTCCGCGCTGCAGCTCTCCAAGCGCGGCGGCGGCGTGGCGTTTCTGCTCTCTAACCTGCGCGAAAACGGCGCGCCGATCAAACGCATCGAGAACCAGTCGTCGGGCGTGATTCCGGTGATGAAGATGCTGGAGGACGCCTTCTCCTACGCCAATCAGCTTGGCGCGCGTCAGGGCGCGGGCGCGGTCTGGCTCAACGCGCATCATCCCGACATCCTGCGCTTTCTCGATACCAAACGGGAAAACGCCGACGAGAAGATCCGTATCAAGACGCTGTCGCTCGGCGTGGTGATCCCCGATATCACCTTCCAGCTGGCGAAAGAGAACCGCCAGATGGCGCTCTTTTCCCCCTACGACGTCGAGCGCATTTACGGCCAGGCGTTCGGCGATATCAGCATCAGCGAAAAGTATGAGGAGATGGTGGCGGACGACCGCATCCGTAAGCGCTGGATCCAGCCGCGCGACTTTTTCCAGACGCTGGCCGAGATCCAGTTCGAGTCCGGCTATCCCTACATCATGTATGAAGACAGCGTGAACCGCAGCAACCCGATCGCCGGTCGCATCAATATGAGCAACCTCTGCTCGGAGATCCTGCAGGTCAACAGCGCCAGCGAATTCAACGAGGACCTCAGCTATCGCCGCGTCGGCAAGGATATCTCCTGCAACCTCGGCTCGCTGAATATCGCGCACGCCATGGATTCAGGCGATCTGGCCAATACCGTGGCGGTAGCGGTACGCGCGCTGACGGCGGTCTCCGATATGAGCCATATCGGCTCGGTGCCGTCAGTGGCCGAAGGCAATCAGCGCTCGCACGCCATCGGTCTGGGCCAGATGAACCTGCACGGCTATCTGGCGCGGGAGGGGATCGCTTACGGGTCGCCGGAGGCGCTCGATTTTACCAATCTCTATTTCTACTGCGTCACCTGGCACGCGCTGCGCACCTCGAATCAGCTGGCGCGCGAGCGCGGGCAGCGCTTCGACGGCTTCGAGCGCTCGGCCTACGCCAGCGGCGCTTACTTCGACAAATATGTCGAGCGCGACTGGCTGCCGCGCACCGAGCGCGTGGCGCGGCTGTTCGCCGAGGCGGGAATTGCCCTGCCGACGCGCGCCGACTGGCAGGCGCTGCGCGAAGCGGTAATGGCGCACGGGTTATATAACCAGAACCTGCAGGCGATTCCGCCGACCGGCTCTATCTCCTATATCAACCACGCCACCTCGAGCATCCACCCGATCGTGTCGCGCATCGAGATTCGTAAAGAGGGCAAAACCGGACGCGTTTATTATCCCGCGCCCTTCCTTACCAACGAGAACCTCGAGCTCTATCAGGATGCGTACCAGATCGGGCCGGAAGCCATTATCGACACCTATGCCGAAGCGACGCAGCATGTCGATCAGGGCCTGTCGCTGACGCTCTTCTTCCGCGACGACGTCACCACCCGCGACATCAACAAAGCGCAGATTTACGCCTGGAAGAAAGGCATCAAAACGCTTTACTACATTCGACTGCGCCAGATGGCGCTACAGGGCACGGAGGTGCAGGGCTGCGTTTCCTGCGCCCTGTGATGAAAACTATGCGACTACAACAAATTCAGGCGATTAACTGGAACCGTCTTCAGGACGAGAAAGATCTTGAGGTGTGGAACCGTCTCACCAGCAACTTCTGGCTGCCGGAAAAGGTGCCGCTGTCGAACGATCTGCCCGCCTGGCAGACGCTGGACAGTCAGCAGCAGCAGCTCACGATTCGTGTGTTTACCGGGCTGACGCTGCTCGACACCATTCAAAACGTGATCGGCGCGCCGGGCCTGATGCCGGACGCGCTGACGCCGCACGAAGAGGCGGTGCTCTCCAATATCAGCTTTATGGAGGCGGTGCACGCGCGCTCCTACAGCTCGATCTTCTCCACGCTCTGCAACACCAGCGACGTCGACGCCGCCTATCAGTGGAGCGAGGAGAACGAGGCGCTGCAGAACAAGGCGCGTATTATTCTGCAGCACTACCGCGCCGAGGATCCGCTGAAGAAAAAGATCGCCAGCGTGTTTCTCGAGTCATTCCTCTTCTACTCCGGCTTCTGGCTGCCGATGTACTGGTCAAGCCGCGGCAAGCTGACCAATACCGCCGATCTCATTCGGCTGATCATCCGCGACGAAGCGGTGCACGGCTATTACATCGGCTATAAATATCAGAAGGCGCTGGAGAACGTTGATGACGCGCGCAAAGAGGCGCTGCAGCAGTTCGCCTACGATTTGCTGCTGGCGCTGTATGACAACGAGGTCGCCTATACCGAGGCGCTCTACGCCGACGTCGGCTGGGCGGAAGAGGTGAAGACCTTTCTGCACTACAACGCCAACAAGGCGCTGATGAACCTGGGCTATGAGGCGCTGTTTCCGGCAGAACTCACCGCGGTGAATCCGGCGATTCTCGCCGCGCTTTCGCCCAATGCCGATGAAAATCACGATTTCTTCTCCGGCTCCGGCTCCTCCTACGTGATGGGCAAAGCGGTAGAAACCGAAGACGAAGACTGGGACTTTTAATCACCCCGCGTCGGGCCCGTTGCGGCCCGACAATATTATTTTTTTCGCACCGCTGGCCGCCGGATATTTCGCAAAGTCGCCGTTTTTATTTCGCCATCACTTCCCGTTAAAGAGCTTTAATTACCTCTTTTCGGCATCTTCTTTTCTGACAATTTTGCCGCTGACGGCGCCAAATCGCCATAAATCGGGGTTGCGTCGGTAAAAAATTATTCCGCCCTCATCCCTTGTGAGCACTGGAAATTCTGCCGATTGCACTGTTTCTTTCGCTATGAATATGGCCCTTCAGGGTTGTCAGATAGTGTCAGTATGTTACGGTATGACCCGCTTAAATTTCACCAGGAAAGCTGAACTTCAAAATAATTTAACCAGGATTTTATCACTGCATGGCAATTAAACTTGAAGTAAAAAATCTTTATAAAATATTTGGGGATAATCCCGACCGCGCGTTTAAATATATTGAAAAAGGGGAAAGCAAAGAGACAATACTGGCGAAAACCGGTTTGTCGCTGGGCGTCAAAAACGCCAGTCTGGCCATTGAAGAAGGCGAGATATTCGTCATCATGGGACTTTCCGGCTCTGGAAAATCGACCATGGTTCGCCTTCTCAATCGTCTGATCGAGCCCACGCGGGGCCAGGTAATTATTGACGGCGTCGATATCGCCAAAATATCCGACAGCGAACTGCGCGACGTGCGCAGAAATAAGATCAGCATGGTATTTCAGTCATTTGCGCTGATGCCGCATATGAATGTGCTAAATAATACCGCCTTCGGCATGGAATTAGCCGGCGTCCCGCTGGCGGAACGTCAGGAAAAAGCGCTGGACGCGCTGCGTCAGGTCGGGCTGGAAAATTATGCCCACGCTTATCCCGACGAACTTTCCGGCGGTATGCGTCAGCGCGTGGGATTAGCGCGTGCGCTGGCGATCAATCCCGATATTTTGCTGATGGACGAAGCGTTTTCCGCGCTCGATCCGCTGATCCGCACCGAAATGCAGGATGAGCTGGTTAAGCTGCAGGCGAAACATCAGCGCACCATTATTTTTATTTCCCACGATCTCGACGAAGCGATGCGCATCGGCGACCGCATCGCCATTATGCAGGGCGGCGAAGTGGTGCAGGTCGGCACGCCGGACGAAATTCTGAATAATCCGGCCAACGACTATGTGCGCACCTTCTTCCGCGGCGTCGATATCAGCCACGTCTTCAGCGCGAAAGATATCGCCCGCCGCAGCGCAGGATCGCTGATCCGCAAAGCGCCCGGCTTCGGCCCGCGCTCCGCCATCAAGCTGCTGCAGGATGAAGATCGCGAATTCGGCTATGTGCTGGAGAAGCAGAAGTTTATCGGCGTGGTCTCGACCGACTCGCTGAAAGCGGCGCTGGCGGCGGGCGAAGGACTGGATAGCGCCCTGCTCGACGCGCCGGCCGCCGTTCCCTCCGATACCTCGCTGAACGATCTGCTCGGCCACGTCGCACACGCGCCCTGCGCCGTGCCGGTGGTGGGCGAAGAGAATCAGTACGTCGGCATCATTTCCAAAGGCATGTTGTTACGCGCTTTAGATCGTGAGGGAGCTTCGTCATGAGTGAACAGAACAGTAATCCGTGGGATAGCGCGAGCGCCGCGCCTCAGACCGACGCCGCCGCGCAGGCGAGCAGCGATCCCTGGTCCGGTGCGGGGGATGCCGCCACGCAGCACGCCGCGCCAGCCAGCCAGGGCGCTGACGCCTGGGGCACGCCCGACGGCGGCGCCGCCCATGATGCCGCCGCCAGCGGCAGCGACTGGCTGAGCAGCGCGCCTGCGCCGCAGCCGGAGCATTTTAATCTGCTCGATCCCTTTCATAAAACGCTGATCCCGCTGGATCGCTGG
>NZ_DICD01000019.1:0-15075 GCF_002415245.1 Pantoea sp. UBA5035
GTCGTAGCCACCCCCGATGGTGAGCCCGGTTATCAGCGAGGCCCCCTTGGGAGCAGGAGAATACGGTGGGGGGGTAGTTCAGTCGGTTAGAATACCGGCCTGTCACGCCGGGGGTCGCCGGTTCGAGTCCCGGCCGCACCGCCACCTAACAGATAAGCCCTGACTGCAAAGTCAGGGCTTTTTCTTTTGCGTTAAAAAACCTCATTCGCACGCGATGATTCCGACAATTACCAACACCGATTGAAACCCCCGACTAAAATCCCTATAACTGACAGGTGCAACGGGTACGTAAGGAATTGGGCAATAACGTGCGAAAAAAAACTTATGCAATGCGCTATGTCGCGGGTCAGCCGGTCGAACAGATCTTTCCGCCGGGCGCCATGCTACATCTTGGCCAGGCGCTTCCGCCAGGGGCGCCGCTGTCGCCTGATGCCCATCTCAAAGTACTGGTGTGGAATATTTTCAAACAGCAGCGCGCCGACTGGATGTCCGTACTGCAGGGATTCGGCAAAGACGCGCACCTGGTACTGTTGCAGGAGGCGCAAACCACGCCTGAACTGGTAAAGTTTGCGACCAGCAACTACCTTGCCGCCGATCAGGTCCCCGCCTTTGTGCTGCCTCAGCATCCTTCTGGCGTGATGACGCTCGCTTCTGCACATCCCGTCTACTGCTGCCCGCTGCGTGAGCGAGAGCCGCTGCTGCGGCTGGCTAAGTCGGCGCTGGTCACCGCCTATCCGCTGCCGACCGGCGAAATGCTGATGGTCGTAAATGTCCACGCGGTTAATTTCAGCCTCGGCATCGATGTGTACAGCAAGCAGTTAGGGCCGATAGGCGAGCAGATCCTGCATCACAAAGGCCCGGTTATCATGGCGGGCGATTTCAACGCATGGAGCCGTCAGCGCATTCACGCCCTCTATCGGTTCGCGCGCGAAATGACGCTAAAAGAGGTGAGGTTTACGGACGATCATCGACGTAAGGCCTTTGGCCGCCCTCTGGACTTCGTCTTCTATCGCGATATGAACGTCAGCAGGGCCTCTGTGCTGGTTACGCGCGCCTCGGACCATAACCCCTTACTGGTCGAGTTTAACGCCGCACGCTAACGCCAGCACGCGCCTGTTCGCCTTCTCCATCGTAATCACGCGAGAAGGCGACTCTCTCGCCTGAATGCCTGTCTCGCATCCTCTGCTTTCATTTTTGCCGCGCATAGCGTTTCAGACCACATGTGAGGGGAAAGCGTGTTTTACGCTCGTCTATCAAGAGATTGAAAAGGGGAGAGAAAAGCGGGCAGAAATGAAAAAAGGCCAACAAATGTTGGCCTTTTCAACGCATCAGGTATCAGGCGATGCGTTATTATTTACGTAGAGCGTTAGCCTGTCGCCAGGCTGGATATCTTTGGTGCTGCTCAGGACCGTATTCCAGCGCATCACATCTTTGATATCGACGCCGTGGCGCCTTGCAATACTGGCAAGAGAATCACCTTTACGCACGCGATAGGTGATGCTGTTGCTATTATCAGCCAGGCTCGTGCCGCTATCGCCGACGGTCAGCGTCTGACCGATACGAACATTGGCGCCCCGCAAATTATTCTGCTGCTTCAGCGACGCAACGCTGACGCCCAGTTTGCTGGCGATGCCGGAAAGCGTATCGCCGCGACGCACTTTATAGCTGCTGCCAGACGCGCTGTTTTTCGCCAGCTGCGTCGGCTGTACCGCTGCGATGTCGCCGGAAGCCAGCGAGCTACGCAGCTTCGCCACGTGGGACTTCGGTACTAAAATGTACTGCGGTCCGTTGGGCGCGGTAGCGCCTTTTTTATAGCCGGTATTGAAGCTCTTGAGCTTGCTGAGCGACATACCCGCCATTTCGGCAGCCTGCGTCAACTGCATCTGCTGACCGACTTCAACGCGCGCCAGCGCGCGGCTTTCGTCAGGCGTCGGCAGTTTAATACCGTAGCGCTTGTTGTTCTTAAGCAGGTCGCTCAAGGCCAACATTTTCGGTACGTAGACCGTGGTTTCGCGTGGCAGCGACAGATTCCAGAAGTCGGTGGGCTTTCCGCGCGCCTTATTCTGTTTAATCGCCTTTAACACACGTCCTTCACCGCTGTTATAAGCAGCAACGGTCAGCAACCAGTCGCCGTCAAACATCTTGTTCAGACGCTGCATCATATCCAGCGCAACCTTGGTCGAGGCCACCACATCACGGCGTCCGTCGTACCATTGGTTTTGTTTCAAACCATAGTTTTTGCCCGTTGTCGCAACAATCTGCCAGATGCCGGCGGCATTGGCTGATGAGGTTGCATGGGGGTCAAAAGCGCTCTCCACTATGGGTAGCAGTACCAGTTCCATCGGCATCTTACGTTTATGTATCTGCTCGACTATCCAGTACATGTACGGCTCTGCCCGTAATGTTACATCGTGGAGATAGCTCTTATTTTTTAAGTACTTTTGTTTTTGTTCGCGGATCCGGCTGTTTTCCGGAATCCCCATCTTCAACTCGTCACTAATGAAACTCCAGAGATCGGTATCTTCTGCGAGGCCAGTTCCATCTTCCTGCCATCGCGGCGACAACATTCGATCACCGTACTTTCCATTTTCACCTTGACCAGCTGAAGACAGACTCTGGGCATGCTGTTCGGGGATATTGGCGTCATTCCGTGATGCCTGACATCCCACCAGCAAGACCGAGGCGAGTAATATCGCTTTAGCCTTCATGTGTGTGTCAATAGTTCGCTTAAAAGACGAGCAACTATACGTGACGCCCTGTCACAACACAACCCGAAAAATCAAAACTGGTCTTTCTTCTCACGTAAAAGGGCAAATGTGTCCCATATGTGGTCGGGTGTTAAATTTATGTTCAATGCTCTTTGTAAATCAGGATCTTGCGTACGCAGAAATAAATTTATTTGCCGTTCGTGCGCCAGTTTTGTGGGTAAAGTAATGCCATTTTTGGCGCGTAAGTCCTTAATTTTCTGATATTCGGCCATAATTTGCGGGTCATGGGGCAGAATCGCCGCAGCAAACTTCAAATTAGATAAAGTGTACTCATGCGCGCAGCAAACCAGGGTGTCGCCGGGAAGCTGATCAAGCTTTTGAAATGATTCATACATTTGTTCGGCTGTGCCCTCAAAAAGCCGGCCGCAGCCGCCGGAAAACATGGTGTCGCCACAGAAAAGATAAGGTGAACTGTAATATGAGATATGTCCTAAAGTATGACCAGGCGTATGGATCACGCTGAAGTCCATACCCAGCAGCGACACCGTATCGCCTTCACTCACTATCGCTGTCGCGCCTTTATCTTCGGTTTCCTGTGGACCGAAAACCTCAATGCCGGGAAATTTTTCCCGCAGAGCTTGTACGCCGCCGACATGATCGTGATGGTGGTGAGTCAGTAGAATCCCCGCCGGTTTCCAGCCGTTCGCGTAGACTTTCTCCAGCACGGGTTGCGCTTCGCCGGGATCGACAATCAGGCAGTTGCCGGCGTCGTCGTTTAGCGTCCAGATGTAGTTATCCTGTAGCGCAGGAATACTGGTAAGATTCATAATCACCTCTCGCAGGCCGTTAGAAAAGGAAGATGGTAAAGCATGAAGCGCGCTAAAACACGCCAGATTCTGACCGCGCCGCACTCCTGGCGCGATATGCCATGGGGAGACTATTTCCGCGACGCGCTGACTCAGCAACTCCAGCCCTACCTGGGAAAGCTATATGGCTTTCATATGCTTAAGCTTGGCAACCTTAGTGCAGAAATCAACACTGAACACTGCGCTATTTCACATCAGGTCAATGTCGGCAGCGAAGGGGAGCTGCTGCAGGTGCTGGCGCACCCGACGCAGCTGCCGTTTGAGTCCAAGTCTATCGACGCCTGCTTGCTGGCGCACACGCTGGCCTGGAGTCAGGACCCGCACCGGGTGCTGCGCGAAGTAGATCGCGTGCTGATCGACGACGGCTGGATGATTATCAGCGGCTTCAATCCCTTTTCGCTGCTGGGCATCAGCAAAGCGCTGCCCGGCATTCAGCGCAAAGCGCCCTGGAGCGGACGGATGTTTAGCCAGATGCGCCTGCTTGACTGGCTGAGCCTGCTTAATTACGAAGTGGTGTTTCGCACCCGATTCCAGGTGGTGCCCTGGCACCGGCAGGGCGGCAAGGTGATCAGCGCGCATCTGCCTGCGCTGGGCTGCCTGAATATCGTCGTGGCGCGCAAACGCACTTTCCCGCTGACGCCAACCAAAGCGAAAAAGGCGCTGGGCAAGGCGCAGCTGCGTCCGGCGGTGAACGCCACGCGGCAGTTCCGCGCGGCGAAAGATCAGGACTCGACTTTATAGCCGATATCCTCTGACTGCGGATGCGATGCCGCGCTGCGCGCCAGCTCGTCGCAGCGTTCGTTTTCCGGATGGCCGGCATGACCTTTGACCCATTCCCACTGGATCTCATGCCCGGCCAGCGCGCTGTCGAGGCGCTTCCAGAGATCGACGTTTTTCACCGGCTTCTTATCCGCCGTTTTCCAGCCGCGCTTTTTCCAGTTATGGATCCAGCTGGTAATGCCCTGACGCACATACTGACTGTCGGTGCTCAGCACCACGTGGCAAGGCTCTTTCAGCGCCTCCAGCGCCACAATCGCCGCCATCAGCTCCATGCGGTTATTGGTGGTGAGTCGGTAACCGGCGCTGAACAGCTTTTCGTGCTGACCGTAGCGTAAAATCGCGCCGTAGCCGCCGGGACCGGGATTGCCGAGGCAGGATCCGTCGGTGAATATTTCTACCTGCTTGCGCATCTCTGGTAGACTCCCTTCTGAGAAAAACGCCAAGTCTGACATAAAACGAATCCTATGAGCACTGCAAATAACCGCCAGATCGTACTCGATACTGAAACCACCGGCATGAACATGATCGGTGTGCATTACGAAGGTCACCGCATCATTGAAATTGGTGCGGTAGAGGTGGTGAACCGTCGCCTGACCGGCAACAACTTCCATATCTATCTGCGTCCCGATCGGCTGGTGGATCCGGAAGCGTTCGGCGTGCACGGCATTGCGGATGAGTTTCTCGCCGATAAGCCGACCTTCGCCGAGATCGCGGACGAATTCCTCGACTACATCCGCGGCGCCGAGCTGGTGATCCATAACGCCTCGTTTGATATCGGCTTTATGGACTATGAGTTTTCCATGCTGAACCGCGGCATTGCGAAAACCGAAACCTTCTGTCGCATCACCGACAGCCTGGCGATGGCGCGCAAGATGTTCCCGGGCAAGCGCAACAGTCTGGATGCGCTCTGCTCGCGCTATGAGATCGACAACAGCAAGCGTACGCTGCACGGCGCGCTGCTCGACTCCGAAATCCTGGCGGAAGTTTTCCTGGCGATGACCGGCGGCCAGACGTCGCTGGCGTTTTCGCAGGAAGGGGACGGCGCGCAGCAGAACGAAGGCGAAACCATCCAGCGCATCGTTCGGCCCGCCTCGGCGCTGCGCGTCGTAGCGGCGTCGGACGAAGAGGTGATGGCGCATGAGTCGCGCCTCGATCTGGTGATGAAAAAAGGCGGAAGCTGCCTGTGGCGCGGTTAACAGAAAGGGTTTCGCTGGTTAAATCAGCGTTAAGCGTAAAAAAACAGCAAACGCACGGCGCGGCGAGAAAAAGCGTTGACGGGATCCTGGGCGGCCATTAATATGCGCCTCGTTCCCGACGGGGAACACAGCGCGGTGCGGTAGTTCAGTCGGTTAGAATACCGGCCTGTCACGCCGGGGGTCGCGGGTTCGAGTCCCGTCCGCACCGCCAACTCTTCAGAAAGGCCGATTCAGCAATGAATCGGCCTTTTGCTTTTCTGCGCTCTCAACCCTTACTCTTTCTGCATCGCAACGCCGCCGGCGAAAGGCTGCGCCGCGCTCGCTTCGCGCTCATGACGCGCCAGATAGCGATAGCATCCGCCGCCCAGCGCCGCGCCGATAAACCAGCTAAAGCTGGCGACCTCATGCAGCGACGGCACAAAGCTGATAATCAGGCCGATAATCACCGATGGCAGCAGCGCAGCGATCGCTTTCGGGTTAAAGCCGCCGCGATACCAGTAGCGGCCCTGTGGCGTCGCATCGAACAGGTCGTCGACAAAGACGCGGCTGCGTTTGATCAGATAGAAATCCGCCAGCAGAATGCCGAACAGCGGCCCGATAAAGGCGCCCAGAACGTCTAAGGTATAGTGGATCAGCTCAGGCGACTGAAACAGGTTCCACGGCGTCAGCAGCACCGATCCCACCGCGGCAATCATACCGCCGGTGCGGAAACTGATCTTCTGCGGCGAGCAGTTTGAGAAGTCGAACGCCGGCGAGACGAAGTTCGCCACGATATTAATGCCGATGGTGGCGGTGATCATGGTCAGCAGCCCGATAGCGACCGCCACATCGTTGCCGACCATGCTGACGGTTTCGATCGGGTCGGTAATCATTTTGCCGAACAGCGACTGCGTGCCGGAGACGATCACCACCGTCACCACCGAGAAGAGTAAAAAGTTAAAGGGCAGGCCCCAGCGGTTGCCGCGACGGATCTCGCCCATGCTTTTGCCATAGCGCGAGAAGTCGCCGAAGTTGAGCAGCGGCCCGGAAAAGTAGGAGACCACCAGCGCGGTGGCGGTGATCATCTGCCAGCTCTGTTCGCCTGCGCTCAGCGACTTGCTTGCCAGGGTAAAGGAGATACCGTCGAAGCCGGTTTTGTATACAATCCAGCCCGCCAGCGCCACCATCACCACATAGACGGCGGGACCTGCCACGTCGATAAAGCGCTTAATGGCGCTCATGCCGTGCCAGAACACCATCGCCTGTAACAGCCACATCACGCCGAAGCAGCACCAGCCGAGCAGCGACAGGCCCAGCCAGCTGGCGTGAGTCATCGACGCCAGCGCCGGAAAGAATTTCAGCAGCACCAGCATCAGCGCGTTGGCGGCCAGATAGGTCTGAATGCCATACCAGGCAAAGGCGATCAGCCCGCGGATCACCGCCGGAATATTGGCGCCGAAGACGCCAAACGCCTGACGACAGATCACCGCATAGGGCACGCCCGCCATCTGGCTCGGCTTCGCCACCAGGTTGGCGCACAGCTGCACGATGCAGATCCCCGCCAGCAGGCAAATCAGTACCTGCCAGCTCGCCAGCCCAAGGGTGAAAAAGCTGGCCGCGACTACATAGCCGCCCATGCTGTGCACATCCGACATCCAGAAAGAGAAGATGTTGTACCACGTCCAGTTCTGCTGGCGCGTCGGCGCCAGATCCTCATTGGTCAGGCGGGGACTGTAGCGCGCGCGGGCTTCAGCGGCCGACGCGGAAACACGTTGTTGAGGGTTTGGCATGAAACCTGCTCCTTATCACGAGGGTTAACGGTCATAGCAACGTGAAAAGCTGTTGCAGGATCCAGGCCAGAATTGAAATCTTGTATACAAAAAAAAGTGTTCACGTATACGATGGTGGCACACAGCCTGTAAAGGGAGTCCGGTATGAGAAGTGAGACAGGTCAGGTGCAGGCCGCCGATCTCGGGGATAAAGACGAATCTATCTACCAGGCGTTGATGAACGCCATAGTGGAGCATCAGCTGCCGCCAGGCAGCAAACTGCCGGAAGAGGCGCTGGCAGAGGTGTTCGGCGTCAGCCGCACCGGCATTCGCAAAGTACTGCAGCGCCTCGCCGCAGTGCAGATGGTGACGCTGTTGCCCAGGCGCGGTGCACAGGTGGCCACGCCCGGCGTTGATGAAGCGCGCGACATTTTCCGCACCCGGGCGCTGATCGAGTGCGCCAATCTGCCCGCCGTGCTGGCGCATCTGCAGCCGCCGCATCTGGCGGGACTCGCGCAGCGCATCGCCCAGGAGCAGCAGGCGCACGACGCACGCGACGGCGCGGCGGCGATCCGTCTTTCCGCCGCCTTCCATATCGAACTGCAGGCGATTGCGGGTAATCAGGTGCTGACCGAGCTGGTGACGCGCCTGACGCAGCGATCTTCGCTGGTGATCGCCGCCTGGGGCGCACCCTGGCAGCAGGGCTGCCGCTGCGACGACCATGACCGGCTGGTGGCTCACCTGCGCGCGGGCGACCTCGCCGCGCTGACCCAGGCGCTGCAGCACCACTTCGACCATATCGTCTCCAGCCTGCACTTTGAGCGCAGCGGCGAAACGCTGCCCGACTTCTCACGGTTATTTGCCCGTCATAAAGAGGTGACATCATGAGCCTGATCCAGGTGATCAACCCCAACACCAGCCTGGCGATGACGGAAACCATCGGCGCGGCGGCGCGTGCGGTGGCGGCGCCAGGCACCGAGATTATCGCGGTGTCGCCCTCCCAGGGCGTGCCCTCGATTGAAGGCCACTTCGACGAGGCGATCGCGGCGATCGGCGTGCTGGAGCAGGTGAGGCGCGGCAAAGCGCAGGGCGTCAGCGGCCACGTTATCGCCTGCTTCGGCGACCCCGGCCTGCTGGCGGCGCGCGAGCTGGCCAGCGGGCCGGTCATCGGCATCGCCGAAGCAGCGATGCACGCCGCGACGCTGGTGGCGACGCGCTTTTCCATCGTCACCACGCTGCCGCGCACGCTGATCATCGCGCGCCATCTGCTGCAGCAGTACGGTTTTACCCACCACTGCGCCGCGCTGCACGCCATCGACCTGCCGGTGCTGGCGCTGGAGGATGGCTCAGGGCTGGCGCAGGAGAAGGTGCGCCAGCAGTGCCTGCAGGCGAAGCAACAGGATGGCAGCGGCGCCATCGTGCTGGGCTGCGGCGGCATGGCGACGCTGGCGCGCGAGCTGACGCAGGAGCTGGGGATGCCGGTTATCGACGGCGTCAGCGCGGCGGTAAAAATGGTAGAGGCGCTGGTGGCGCTTGGCTTCGGCACCAGCAAGCATGGCGATCTCGCTCAGCCGATCGCCAAACCTCTCTCAGGCGCGTTTCAGCATCTAAACTAACGAAACCTTGCCGCAATTAAACAGGAATTGATGAATGGATAGTGCAGAGAAGAAAGAGTACAGCTTCAACAAAAACTATCCGCGCGATCTGATCGGCTATGGCGCCACGCCGCCGCACGCCGCCTGGCCGAACAAGGCACGCGTGGCGGTACAGTTCGTGCTCAACTATGAAGAGGGCGCAGAGAACAACGTGCTGCACGGCGATGCCGGATCCGAGCAGTTCCTCTCCGACATCATCGGGGCGGCCAGCTATCCCGATCGCCATATGTCGATGGATTCGCTCTACGAATATGGTTCGCGCGCCGGCTTCTGGCGCATCCACCGCGAATTCCAGAAGCGCGGCCTGCCGCTGACGGTGTTCGGCGTCGCGATGGCGCTGGCGCGTCATCCGGAGATCGTCGAGGCGATCAAACAGGCCGACTACGACGTGGTAAGCCACGGCTGGCGCTGGATCCACTATCAGGCGATGGACGCCAAAACCGAACGGCAGCATATGCAGCAGGCGGTCGACGTGCTGACCGATCTGTTCGGCAAAGCGCCCACCGGCTGGTACACCGGCCGCGACAGCCCCAACACGCGGCGGCTGGTGGTGGAGCAGGGCGGCTTTAGCTACGACAGCGACTACTACGGCGACGATCTGCCGTTCTGGATGCAGGTCACCTGTCAGGACGGCACCGTGAAGCCGCATCTGGTGATCCCCTACACGCTGGAGTGCAACGATATGCGCTTCGCCACGCCGCAGGGCTTCAATACCGCCGAGCAGTTCTTCACCTACCTGCGCGACACCTTTGACGTGCTCTATGAGGAGGGTGAAACCCAGCCGAAAATGATGTCGGTCGGCATGCACTGCCGCCTGCTGGGCCGGCCTGGGAAATTTAAAGCGCTGCAAAATTTCCTCGACCATATCCAGCAGCATAACGACGTCTGGATCTGTACCCGCCAGCAGATCGCCGACCACTGGGCTGCCGTGCATCCCGCGCCGCAACCCTGAGGATAACCTGGCGCGGCTGCGCAGCCAGCCGCGCTTCTACGCTGTTCTTGTTAAAAAGATGTAACGAATTATTTAACAGAAATATTAATGCATCTCCTCAACCGTTAGCATTTCGTGCGCGCCTAAACTTCCCTTCGGACGCCATTTTTTAACCATGGTTAAATGGAATTAAAATATTCCCGCCGCAAAATTGATTAACAAACCTAAGGTTCCTTGCAGTTCAGCGGACTGTTACATCTTACCTGCCGCCGACGGTTCGCTTTGCGCGTATAGATATTCCGGGTCAACCACGGAATAAGGAATCGTATAGATGAGCAAGCTTTCCCGAAGGAACTTTATGGCGTTCGCCGCAGGCGGCACGGTAGCGCTGGCGGCAGGCCAGGTCCACGCCCACGACGCCATCGCCTCCTGGCCCGCCGGCACGCCGCGCGATCCTGGCCCGCACGATCCGACGCGTGAGGCGCAAAACCCCGATATCGTCGATCCGCCCGCCACTGACAGCGGCACGCTGCCCAACCTGCGCTTCTCTTTCAGCGACGCGCACGTGCGCAAAGGCAGCGGCGGCTGGACGCGCCAGGTGACGCAGCGCGAGCTGGGCATCTCCACTACCATCGCCGGGGTCGATATGCGCCTCAATGCGGGCGGCATTCGCGAACTGCACTGGCACAAAGAGGGCGAGTGGGCCTATATGACCTTCGGCAAGGCGCGCGTGACCGCCTTCGATACTGACGGCGGCTGGTTCGTCGACGATATCGGCGTCGGCGATCTCTGGTATTTTCCGCCGGGCATCCCGCACTCGATTCAGGGACTGGGATCCGACGGCTGTGAGTTTCTGCTGGCGTTTGACGACGGCGGCTTCGATGAAGACAGCACCTTTCTGTTATCAGACTGGTTTAAACATATTCCGCCCGAGATCCTGGCGAAAAACTTCAGCGTGCCGGTCTCCTCCTTTGCAAAATTGCCTTCGCCGGACGACGAGTATATTTTTGCCGGCAAGGTGCCAGGCAGTCTGGCTGCGGACGCCATCAAGGGCGCGCCGAAATCAAAACGCGTCTTCACTCATCATATGCTGGCGCAGACGCCGATCGTCGCGCCGGGCGGCACGGTGCGCATCACTGACTCCTCGACTTTTCCCATCTCGAAAACCATCGCGGCCGCGCTGGTGGAGATAGCGCCGGGCGGCATGCGCGAACTGCACTGGCATCCCAACAACGATGAGTGGCAATACTATCTGGAAGGCGAGGGGCGCATGGGCGTATTCGCCTCGTCCGGTCAGGCGAGAACCTTTGATTACCGCGCGGGAGACGTCGGCTATGTCCCCTTCGCCATGGGGCACTATATCGAGAATACCGGTACCGGGCCGCTGCGGTTTCTGGAGCTGTTCAAAAGCGATTACTACGCCGATATCTCTCTTAACCAGTGGCTCGCCAGCACGCCGCGCGAGCTGGTGGCGCAGCATCTGCCGCTCGACGATGCGTTTCTCTCGGCGCTGTCGCTGAAAAAGAATCCGGTCGTCAAATAGCCTTTCGGGCTGGCGCGTCGCCAGCCCTGGGCACAATTCCGAATCCTGACCATCCGGCCAACCCTGCGGTTGTTACCGCCAGATCGATCGGCGACAATCGCCGCTTCCATAATTTTTTCTGATGAATAAGCGTTGTGAACATGAATGAATCGCGTCAGGCGAAGGGAAGAGGCAGACTGCGCACCTTTTTTGCCCGCTTCTGGCCGCATCCGCTGCCGGTGGCCAAAAAAGAGATCGTTATCGCCAGCGTCGGCGCCGGGCTTGGCCTGACCATCACCAGCCTGATCAGCCACTGGCTGTTGGGGCAGGTTAATTTGTGGTTCGTCGCGCCGATGGGCGCCTCCGCCGTGCTGCTGTTCGGCATCCCGAACAGCCCGCTGGCGCAGCCCTGGTCGATTGTCGGCGGCAATATGGTGGCGGCGGCGATTGGCGTGACCGCGGCCATGACAATTCCCTCTGCGCCGCTGGCCTGCGGCGTCGCCGCCTGCCTGGCGATCGCCGTGATGTTTCAGCTGCGCTGCCTGCATCCGCCCAGCGGCGCGGTGGCGCTGACCGCCATTCTCGGCGGCGGCCACGTCCACCAGCTGGGCTACCACTATATTCTGACGCCGATCCTGCTTAACTCACTCTGTCTGGCGCTGCTGGCGATCCTCTTCAATAACCTGGCGGGCCGCCGCTATCCGCATCCGCTGGCCGCCGCCGAAGCGAAACCCGCGCCGGTAGCGCTGGACGTGCCGATTACCCGCGACGATCTGCATCAGGCGCTGGAAAGCGGCGAACTGCTGGATATCGATGAAGACGACCTTCAGCTGCTGCTGCAGCGCGCCGAAGCGATTGCGGTACAGCGGCAGGCGCGCGCCCGCTAATCTTAGCTTTCGCTCATCAGGCTCACCTGCGCGGCGACGATGCGCCAGCCTTCCGGCAGCCTGACCCAGCTCTGCTGCTGACGGCCGATTTTCGCCGAGCCTTCGCGCGTGAACTCGGTGCTGCAGACCGCATAGGCTTCGCCGAAGGTGGTAATGACGCTGTTGCGCAGGGCGCGCGCCAGTCCGGCGGCGGGACGCTGCGCGCGAAAGGCGCGGATCTGCTCGATACCGTAGAGGTTCTCGCCCGCGCCGAGGCGCACGGTGCGTTCATCGTGCCAGAAGAGCGCGTCGAGCGTCGCGATATCGTTGCTCACCAGCGCCTGCTCGTAGCGGTAAAAGGCGGCGGTCACCTCTGCGACGACGTGCGGTAAATTAATCTCTTCAGTTTGCATCAGGTTTATCCATAGTGGTGGGCGCGAGGGTAATGCCTTGCTGCTCAAGGGCGAAGGCGACGCGCAGCGCGGCGGCTTCGTTAAAGGGCGCGGCGATCAGCTGGAGCCCGATCGGCAGGCCGCTTTTCGTCGCCAGCGGCACGCTGCACACCGGCAGCCCCAGGAAGGAGATCGGCTGCGTCAGCATGCCCATGCTGGCGCGCGACGGCAGGTCGGTGCCGTTAACACGGATGCTTTGCTGGCCGATCAGCGGTGCGACGCAGGGGGTGGCGGGCGCGATCAGTACGTCGAAGCGCTCGAACAGCGGCAGCACCTGCTGCTGGAAATGGCGGCGGAAGCGCTGCGCCTGCACATACCAGGCGGCGGGCAGCATCGCGCCTGCCAGCAGCCGCTCGCGCGAGGCGGGTTCGAACCGCTCCGGCGAGGCGCGCAGCGCGGGCAGATAGTGGTTGCCGCCCTCGCAGGCGGTCAGGATAAAGGCCGCCGAGCGCGCCAGCTCCGCCTCCGGCAGCGTGACCTCATCCTGGATAGCCAGCGCCCGCGCGACGCGCGCCAGCGCATCACGCGCGTCGTCGTCGCACCAGGTCGAAAAAAAGCCGCCCAGCACGGCACAGCGCTGACCGCTCTCCTCCAGCCCTACCTGCGCCGGATCGGCGGGCCGGTTTGCCTGAAACGCGTCCTGAGGATCGTGGCCCTGCAGCATGTCGTAGACCAGCGCCAGATCCTCAACGCGGCGCGCGAAGGGGCCGATATGATCGAGGCTGGCGACAAAGGGATGGCTGCCGCTGCGCGACAGGCGGCCGAAGGTCGGCTTCAGGCCGAAGATGCCGCACAGCGACGCGGGCACGCGGATCGAACCGTTGGTGTCGGTACCGAGCGAGAAGTGCGCCAGTCCGGCCGCAACCGCCGCCGCGGAGCCGCCCGACGAGCCGCCCGCCACGCGCGTCAGATCGTGCGGGTTGCGCGTCGCGCCGAAGTGGCTGTTTTCGGTGGTGAAGCCATAGGCGTAGGCGTCCATATTCAGCATGCCGGAGAGCAGCGCGCCGGCGCGGCTGAGGCGGCTTACCGCCCAGGCGTCCTGCGTCGCCGCCGGCCGATCCTGAAACAGGGCGGCGCCCGCCAGCGTGGTGTGGCCCGCCACGTCGAACAGGTTTTTCACCGCATAGGGCACGCCAGCCAGCGGCGGCAGATCGTCGCCGCGGCGTCGTTGCGCGTCGACGGCGTCAGCCTCGCGCAGCATACGTTGGTCGGTAACCTCGGTCCAGGCGTTAATCGCCCGGTGGCGTTCAATTCCTCTCAGGGTCTGCTGCGCCACCTCGCGCGCGCTGAGATCGCCGCGCTGGATCGCCTGCTGTAGCGACCGAAGAGATAATTCGCTCAGGTTCATGGATGGAACACTCCCGCCACTTCGAGCCGGTCGTCGAGAGGAAACGCCATCAGCGGCGCCGCCAGCGCGGCGATGCGCTCAAGCTGAATCACCAGTTCGGCGCGGCGCGGGTCGTCCAGCTCCAGCGCCAGCAGCTGCTCCATCAGCGCAAGATAGCGCCCCCAGTCTGTTGTCTGATTCATCTTTTTCTCCTGTCAGAATCCGCTCGCGCTGCCGTTGCTGCGCGGATCGCATGCGCCTTCCAGCATGCCGTTGATATGGCGCACGATGGCGCCTGCGTGGCCGACCGCCTCGCTGAAGTCGGGCAGCAGCTCCACCTCGTGCCCCAGCTGACGCAGCCTGGCGACGCTCTCCGGCGCAAAGCGGCCCTCGAGCTTGAGCGAGTCGGAAGACTGGCCCCAGGTGCGGCCCAGCAGCCAGCGGGGCGCGCTCACCGCCTGCTGCAGCGGCATGCCCTGGATCACATGGCGGGTAAAGATCGCCGCCTGGGTTTGCGGCTGGCCGTCGCCGCCCATCGCGCCGTAGACCAGCGTGCGGCCATCTTTCAGGCGCGCGGCGGCGGGATTAAGGGTATGGAACGGCTGTTTGCCCGGCGCCAGCGCCAGCAGATGATCCGCGTCGAGGCTGAAAGCCGCGCCGCGGTTCTGCCAGGTGATGCCGGTGCCGGGGATCACTACGCCGCTGCCGAACTCGTGATAGATGCTCTGAATAAAGGAGACGGCGAGGCCGCTGCTGTCCATCACTCCCATCCACACCGTGTCGCCGGGACCGCGCCCGGCGCCCCAGGGCGCCGCCTGCGTCTCGCTAATCTGGCTCGCCAGCGTGGCGAAGCGATCCTGAGTCAGCAGCGACTGCGCCTCGCAGGTCATATGGCGCGGATCGGTAAGATGGGCGTCGCGCAGCGCAAAGGCCTTTTTGGTCGCCTCGACAATGCGGTGCACCGTCTGCGCCTCATCAGCCTGCGCCATCGCCAGCCGATCGGTAATGCCGAGGATCGCCAGCG